>CAZBEP010000015.1:0-9258 GCA_964490925.1 uncultured Eggerthellaceae bacterium
CCTAGGCGAGTGCGGCGTAGTCCTCGTCACTTACCGGCTCGTACCATTCGTTTGCGGTCCCCTCTCCGGGAACCTCGACGGCGAGGTGCTGGAACCAGCTGTCCGCAGCGGCTCCGTGCCAGTGCTTGACGTTGGGCGGTATGTTCACCACGTCGCCGGGGTGCAGCTCTTGCGCCGGTTTCCCCCATTCCTGGTAATACCCGCGGCCTGCCGTGACAAGCAGGATCTGCCCGCCTCCGGAGGCGGCGCGATGAATATGCCAGTTGTTTCGACAGCCCGGCTCGAACGACACGTTTCCGATGAACATCTGCTTGCTCGACAGGATGCCGAGATAGCTCTGCCCGACGAAGTACTGGGCATATGCGTCGTTTGGCGCGCCTGCGGGAAAGGCGCTCAGCCCATCGGGTGCAAGGGGTGCAGTGTCTGCCATGAATCCTCGATTCCGCTTCGTTGCAGGGTCGCCCGTCCGCACGGGACGGTTTCTATGCATCATAGAGCGTGGAGTCGGCTTCATGGCAAGACGAATGCCGGGTGATCGGGAAGCAATATTGGGCGTCCCCGCTTCGGGGCGCGGTGTTGTCAAGGTGCGCGGCCGTGCCTGCATCGAGGGGCAACGAAAGGGTGCAATGCGCACATCGAACAGCGTGCAGAAGCGGTCGCGAAGCATCTGCGGTCCTTGGAAACGCCGATCAATTCATTCCCGCCTTCAAGCCGCGCGCCTTATCGCCTGGCGCTTAAGCCTCATCGACGCAAGTCGCGTACCTCGCTTAGGCTTACGTTTGCATCCGCTCCGGCACAGGACGGATTCGGGCGAAAGCAATCAATGAGCGTTTCTCTTGGAGAGGGTCGGATCATCCGAAGCGCATGCGTTCGGAGGATGCGAGGCGCACCCGCAGTGCGGCGGCGGGTCTCGGCCGCTGCGCCGACGAGCCGGGCGAGCCTGCGCGTCGGTGCGCGCGGCCACGCTCCGAGGATATGACGAAGCCGTGTCCGCATGAGGCGAAAACGCCTGCATTGCGATAAAAAATGGTAGGATATATCCTACCATATGCACGAAACATAGGATGAAAGCTCCAATAATGAGCGGGAAAAGTTGCATGGCGATCATAATATTGCCAACCCTTCTATCCTACGTTGAGAAAGCCCGAAACTAAAGACTGAAGTTTTCAACGGGCGGCTGCTATAGTGAGCGCAACGCTTGCGAGCGGGGTCGGTTCGGTACATACATATGAGAGGTGAAACGCCGCTTTCTCGCCTCGACGGCCTCGGCTCGCAGGCGTTTCCCATGCTAAGCCTCCGAAAGGGGGCTTTCTTTTCTCTCTCATATGCCGATTCGTATGCCGGCATCTTCTCAACACCTCCCTCGATTTTTATCGAACAAATGTTTGCATTCAGAAGAATAGCATGGTATTGTTCTAAATGCAATGAAAACATTGCGACACAAGGTATTTAAAACAGGAGTAAGAAATATGGATGTAAATAGTGAAATAAATGACGTAACAGTTGCGTCCTTGTTTTCAAAGATCGACGAAGATGAATGGGAGCGGCTTGTCGCGGAGGCTGCCGACTTCGGTTCATTAGGGAGCGGGGCTGCCGTAAGGCGCCTGCGGGCGCGCGACGTCGTTAGGGATGCTGCGCGTGCCGCACCAGACCCTGCCGGGGAGGGCATAGCGCTCGTTCCCTTTGAATCCGTCGAGGTGTCCGCCGCAAGCGGCTGCATCGAACGGCGCGTCGGGCTTGCGGCAGTGCGGCTTGATCGCCTGCGTGCGGCGCTGCGTCGGGAATGCGCGTCGGTCCGCGTCGGCCGTGCCTTCGACGCCGCTTTCCGCATGCGCTATTCGGCTGCGCTCATTGCGTGCGCAGGTGATGCCGAGGGGATCTCGCGCGCTCGGATCCTCGCCGCCAGGTTAGAGCTCGGCGGCAGGTTCAGCGAAAAAGAGCTGGCCTCGGCGTTAGCTGCGGTGCTGTGGAGATGCCGCGACGGCCCCCGGGAGCTTGGCCGCCGATCCGGCGGGCCTGAGCGCGAGCACGCTCCGACTTCGATGGGTTCAAGGTCGCTGTCTGTGTTGGCGCGCGACTTCGGACTCGCGTCTCCGGGCGACGGCTTCGAGTCGGAACATCGAGGGAGACTCGTCGATCATGCCGAGGAAGCGGATGGGGCGGCGCGTGCCGATTTCGAGGACAGGGTTCTGGACGTGGCGTACGCGTCGTCCGCTGCCGGGCGGTCGATGCGAGTAAGGGGGTCGTGATGAAGGGATGGGCGTTGCTGTGGGACTGCGGGCGAATGGCATTCGAGGAGCTTCCAACGGTGCGCGACCTCTTGCGAGAGGCCGACCGCATGCTCGTGGCGGAGTGCGTTGCGTACCGCGCGTCAGGAGCCGCTTTTGCCGTGCGAGCCGGGGTGGCAGGAGGGGTGACGGATGCGGTGGCGAAGGCGGCCGCCGATGCCGTCGACGAGATGCGGACGATCGGCCCCCGTCCTTCTCCGTCCGCCTCGATCGTACTCCCGTGTCGATGCTTTTATGTAGAGGGGCTGACGGGGAGCATCGGCTGCCAGATTCGGGCGCTTCGCGCGTCGGTTTCGCCCACGCGCCGCAGCGGCGGGGGAGAGTGGTCGGCCGGTGTGGACGGTGCGTCCGACCGCCCCCTGGTCGTCGAGCCGTACCGGGCTGCCGATTGGGGGGACGTGCTCGCATATCGGGCATGGCTCGAGGCGGGCATGAGCCGAAAGGAGCGCTATCTGTTTCTCGCCGATCTCGTTGCGACGATGACGACGTTCGGATGGACACGGGGCGCGGCGCGCGCCGGTGCGGCCGCACATGAGGCCGCCGTTCGGGCTTCGGATGCCAGGATCCGGGCACCCGGCACCCGCCGCGCGTCCACGTGGGGCGTCGGGTCTGCGGCGGGCGTCGCGTCCCCGGAGCGAGCGCATCGCAGGTTGCAGGAAGAGCGGGCAGAGGATCTGCAGCATTGGGCGCGCGCCTCCCTCGTTCGGCTCCGCGACGCGGTTTCGTCATCCGAGGGCGGGGAGAGGCGGCCTACAGGGCGACCTCCTCGATAATGCGGTATCGGGCGCCGTGCGGGTCGAGTTCGCTTTCAAAAAGCGCTGCGGATCTCGCGTGGAACGCGTGCGGAAAGAACGGGCCGGGGATCGACGGCCGGGAGAGGCGTGCGTGGCGGGCGATGGTGACGTGGGCGCGAAAGGGCTTCGCGTCGAACGGCACGTCGGCGGCCTCGAGTTCGGCTCGAAGGGAGGCGGCAAGCGACGCGGCGGCGCGACCGCCTTCGAACCCGACCCACAGCGTCGCGTTTTCCCTCCTCCCGAACTTGCCGAGGGCGTTCGGGCGCAGGGCGACCGTCCCTGTGCCGGCGCATGCCCGCTCGAGCGCCCCGGCGGCCCTCCCCGCCATGTCGTCGTCGCCTTCTCCGATGAAAGCGAGGGTCATATGATACGAATCGGGACGGACGTATGCGCCGCGAACGCCGCGCCTGATCGCGTTCGCGGTCTCGGCGATCGCGTCCTTGAGGTCGTCGGGAAGCACGAGCGCGCAAAACAGTCGCACGATTTCTCCCCTCTTGCTTTGCGGACGCTACTCTTCGCCGTTCCAGCAGTACGTGCAGATGCGGGAGCGGTCGATGCCGATGGCCTCGAGCATGCCGTCGAGGGACTGGTAGCCAAGCGAGTCGAACCCCATCTGCTCGCAGATGGAGCGCAGCATGCAGGCGCCGCGCTCGGTTGTCCGGTCGGCGTATTCGTCGAGATGGCGCTGCCCCTCGTCGCCTTCGAGCTGCTGGATCGTGCGCCGGGCGATGAGGTCGAGCTCGGATTTGCTGCGCGAGAAGCTCAGGTACTTGCAGCCGTACATGATGGGAGGGCAGGCGGACCGCATGTGCACCTCCGCCGCTCCCGCTTCGTACAGCGACGCGACCGTTCCGCGCAGCTGCGTGCCGCGCACGATCGAGTCGTCCACGAACAGCAGGCGCTTTCCCTCGATGAGCCCGGGAACGGGGATGAGCTTCATCTTGGCGACGCGGTCGCGCACGTTCTGGCTCGTCGGCATGAAGGATCGCGGCCATGTCGGCGTGTACTTGATGAGAGGCCGCGCGAAGGGCATGCCGCTTGCTGTCGCGTACCCGATTGCATGGGGAATGCCGGAGTCCGGAACTCCGGCCACGTAGTCTACGTCCGGAACCTGACCGCAGGCCGCCTCGTCTCGAGCCATGGTAGTGCCGTTGCGGTAGCGCATGAGCTCGACGTTGACGCCCTCGTAGTTCGAGTTCGGGTATCCGTAGTACGTCCACAGGAACGCGCACACCTTCATGCCCTCTCCCGCAGGTGCGATCGTCCGGTAGCCGTCCGCCCCGATGGAGACGATCTCTCCCGGACCGAGCTCGTAGGAGTCCTGGTATCCGAGCTTGTGGTAAGCGAAGGACTCGAACGACACGCAGTGGCCGTCATCGTTTCTGCCGATGAGCACCGGCAGGCGGCCGCGCCGGTCGCGCGCGGCGATGATCTCTCCGTCCGACGTCATGATCAGGAGCGTGAGCGACCCTTCGACGACCTCCTGGGCGAAGCGGATGCCCGCCACGAAATCGTCTTCCTGGTTGATGAGGGCGGCGACGAGCTCGGTGCCGTTCACGCTGCCGGAGCTCATCGCCATGAATTGGGATCCTTGTCGGGCAAGGTAGCGGTCGACGAGCTCCTCGGCGTTCGTGGTGGCGCCGACGGTCGTGATGGCGAACGTTCCGAGCCGGGATCGCACAAGCAGCGGCTGCGGGTCGGTGTCGCTGATGCAGCCGATGCCGCAGGTGCCGTGGAACTTGGGGAGGTCGTCTTCGAATCTCGTGCGGAAGGGGGTGTTCTCGATGGAGTGTATCTCGCGCTGGAAGCCGTCGGCCTCGTCGCGGATGATCATGCCGGCTCGGCGCGTGCCGAGGTGGGAATGGTAGTCGACGCCGAAGAAAACGTCGAGCACGATGTCGCGGTGGGACACCGCTCCAAAGAAGCCGCCCATGTCGTTCTGCCTTTCGCTCGGAGCGGCCGCATCGGCGGCCGAGCGCAATCCATCCTCAGTGTAAGGCTTGGACGGCGCTTTCTTGGGAGAAAATGGGGCGACGAGGCTCCAGAGCGTTCCGCACGGGAGCGGAAGGCGGCGCGGAGCGCGCCTGCACGGCTCCGCGCGAAAGGCGATGCCCCGTCAGGGGATGCACGGCCCGGCCTGTATGGGGCGCCCGTCATGTCCTCTGGGTGGGCGGCGCCCCTCGGCGGCTTCCCGCAGGGGTGCGTAGGCGGCCTTGAGGTCGGCGAGCGACATGCGCGCGTTCGCGCCGCTCGTCGAGGGGAGCGCAATGTGGGGCAGGTCGGGAAGGGAGGCCGCGCACAGGCGCCGGTAAAGCTGCGCCGCCTTCGTACCGGTGGTCGCGACGGCGCAAATAGGTGCCGCAGACGTCACGCGCGCGAGGTCGTTCGGCGCCGCGTTGCGGATGCTCGCGTCCGACGCGCCCGCGATCTCGCAGGAGGAGATCACGTCCCACAGCGCGAACCGGTGGCGCAGCGCGAACGCGGCGCGCTCCCGCACCCCTTCGGGCACCGGTTCGTCCCAGAGTCCCGCGACGACCGGCCAGAAGCGGTTATGCGGGTGACCGTAGTAGAACCCGGCCGCGCGCGAGGCGGGTGAGGGCATCGTGCCGAGTACAAGCACGCGCGACCGCGCATCGAATACGGGTTCTATTTGGTGGACGACGGTTGCGGGGGTTGCGGGAGCCATCAGAAGTCGAACACCGCTCCGACGCTTGCGGCGATGCAGAGGTCTGCGGCCTGGTCCTTCGGCGTCGGAGATTGGTTCACGATCACGAGGCGGCGTCCGCGGTAGAGGTCGACGAGGCCGGCGGCGGGGTAGACCGAAAGCGACGTTCCGGCGACGACGAGCAGCCGCGCCTCCTCGATGGCGCGCACCGCCTCCTCGAGCACGCCGGCATCGAGCGGTTCCTCGTAGAGCACCACGTCGGGCTTGATGATGCCCCCGCACTTGCAGTGCGGCACGCCGTCGCCCTCGGCGGCGCGCGCGGCAAGCAGCTCCTCGACGGCATAGGCGGTTCGGCAGCGCATGCAGAAGGCGCGGCGCGCGCTGCCGTGCAGCTCGAGCACGCGCCTGCTGCCCGCAGCCTGGTGAAGCCCGTCGATGTTCTGGGTGATCACCGCCGCGAGCGTCCCGGCGCGCTCGAGTTCGGCGAGCTTGCGGTGCGCCTGGTTGGGTTGGGCGTCGAGGGCGAGCATGCGGTTGCAAAAGAAGTCGAAGAACTCTGCGGGGTGTGCGTCGAAGAAGCTGCGGCTGATCATCGTCTCGGGTGGGTACGGGTAGCGGTCGCGCTGCGCGTACAAGCCATTCGAGCTGCGGAAGTCGGGAATGCCGCTTTCGGTGGACACGCCCGCCCCGCCGAGAAACGCCATACCGCCCGCCGGGCACTCCGCGATCCACGAGCGCAGTCGTCTGATCGCCGCCGCAGTCGCGTCGTCGTCCCTGCCGTCCACAACGCCCCCTTCCGTCGCTTCTCGTCGATGTCGCAAGCATAGCACGGTGTCTCCTGGGTGCCTTCAAGGTGCTACACTGCAAACAGAAAAGCCGATCAAAGGGGGTAGTCATGGGGATCGTCGCCGCGTACGTCGTTCCGCATCCGCCGCTCATCGTTCCCGCCGTCGGGCGCGGAGAGGAGCGGGGCATCCAGTCGACTATCGACGCATACGAGGAGGTGGCCCGCCGCATCGCGGCGCATGCGCCCGACGCGCTCGTCGTGACCTCGCCGCACGCGCCGTTTTTGCGCGACGAGTTCTTCCTCTCGTCGGCGCGCGCCGAGCACGGGTCGATGGCGCGCTTCTGGGCGCCGAGGGAGCGGATTCGCTACGAATGCGACACCGAACTCGCGTCCTCGGTCGCCCGAGAGGCAAAAGACGCCGGCGTCCCCGTGTTCTTCCGGGATTCGCGCGACGGCGACCTCGGCGAGGATCACGCGACGTTCGTTCCCCTGCACTTCGTTCGCGGCCTGCTGTCCCGCGTGCGCGTCGTGCGCGCCGGCCTGTCGATGCTTTCCCCTGAGAAGCATCGCGCATTCGGCCGCTGCATCGCCGCTGCCGTCGACCAGCTCGGTCGTCGCGTCGTGCTCGTGGCGAGCGGGGATCTGTCCCATAAGCTGAAAGAGGACGGCCCGTACGGCTTCGCGCCCGAAGGGCCCGAATTCGACCGCGAGGTCGCACGCATCTTCTCGGAAGGGGATCTCGAGGCGCTCTTCGCCTTCGATGGGGGCTTCTGCGAGCGGGCGGCGGAATGCGGGCTGCGGTCGTTCCAGGTTATGGCAGGCGCCCTCGGATCGCTGTCGTACACTTCGGAGCTGCTCAGCTGCGAAGGGCCGTTCGGCGTGGGGTACGCGGTCGCGGCATTCGAGGTGCGCGACGCTGCGGACGGCGATGCTGCGGACGGCGACTCCGCAGACAACGGCTCCGCAGGCAGCGACTCCGCAGACGGCGACTCCGCGGGCAGCGACTCTGCGAACAACGACTCCGCGGACAGCGACGCTGCGGCCGACGATGTCGTTCCGGATCCGTACGTCGCCCTCGCCCGTGCGAGTGTGGAGGGGTACGTGCGCTTCGGGCGTCTGATCGAGGTGCCCGCCGACGTCGCGTGCGAGCTGCGCGACGCGCGGGCCGGCGTATTCGTGTCGCTCCACAAGGGGGCGGCTCTTCGTGGGTGCATCGGCACGATCTCTCCCTGCTACGCGAACGTCGCCGAGGAGATCGTCCGCAACGGCATCGCCGCCGCAGCGCGCGACCCGCGGTTCCCTCCCGTGACGCCCGACGAACTCGACGAGCTGTCGTACTCGGTCGATGTGCTCGCGCCCGCCGAGCCCGTCGCGTCGGAGGCGGAGCTCGATCCTGTCCGCTACGGCGTCATCGTGTCGAAGGGCGCGCGCCGCGGGCTTCTGCTGCCGAACCTCGAGGGAGTCGACACGGCGGCCGACCAGGTGGCGATCGCCAAACGCAAGGCGGGCATTCCCGCCTTCGACGACGATGTGGAGCTTTCGCGGTTCGAGGTCGTACGCCACACGCGCGGGGGAGAGGCGCGCGTTGGATAGTCGGCGAAAGGAACCGCCCGTCTCCGGCTGCGCTTCCGCACCGGCGGTCTCCTCTGCCGCTCGCGCGGTGTGCGGCATCTGTCCGCACGCGTGCGCGCCCGCCGAGGGACAGCTCGGCCGGTGCCGCGCCCGCGTTGCGCGCGGCGGCCGCGTCGTCGCAGAGAACTACGGCCGCGTCACGTCGATGGCGCTCGATCCGATCGAGAAGAAGCCTCTCGCTCGGTTCCGTCCGGGGTCCTTCGTGCTTTCGGTCGGCTCGTACGGGTGCAATCTGCGTTGTCCGTTCTGCCAGAACGCCTCGATCGCCGACGCCGGAGCCGCCGATGTCGCGTGGCGGTGCGTGTCGCCGGAATACCTCGTCGCGCGCGCCCGCAACCTCGTCTGCCATGGCAACGTCGGCATCGCCTACACGTACAACGAACCGTTCGTCGGCTACGAGTTCGTGCTCGACACAGCCGAGCTCGCACACAGGGCAGGACTTGCGAACATCGTTGTGAGCAACGGCTGCGTCAACCCCGAGCCGCTTGCCCGTGCGCTCCCGCTCATCGATGCCGCAAACATCGACCTCAAAGGGTTCGACCAGCACTTCTACGACCTCGTCGGCGGCGACTTCGGTTCGGTGCGCGCGACGATCGAGGCGATGGCCGCCTGCCCGACGTGCCACCTCGAGGTGACGACGCTCGTCGTTCCCGGTCTCAACGACGACCCCGACGTCGTCGATGCGGCGGCGCGCTGGCTCGCCTCGCTCGATCCCGAGATCCCCTACCACGTGACGCGCTTCTTTCCCTGCCACCGCATGGCCGACCGCGCGTCGACGCCCGTCCGCGACGTCTACGCCCTCGCCGACGTCGCGCGCCGCCACCTGAGCCACGTGTACACGGGCAACTGCTGACTGCAGGCGTCGCCTAAGACCGTCGCAGGAGGGCGACCGTATAGGGGCGTCTGTGCAACTGCGCCTGGCGAGCCCGTCCCTTACGGGGCGCCTCGGACAGACCTGCTATGCGAACTTCGCGAGCCGAGGCACGGCGAAGCGGCCATCCGGGGCGGCTCGGCCAGCGGGTTCTGCGACTTCTTGCGACGGACGCCGGACGGATGGGGGGCGCCGAACGCCTCGGGTCGGTGCGGCGCCCC
>CAZBEP010000015.1:9358-11992 GCA_964490925.1 uncultured Eggerthellaceae bacterium
GACGGACGCCGGACGGATGGGGGGCGCCGAACGCCTCGGGTCGGTGCGGCGCCCCCCACGGGCGGCGCGCGAAAGAGCGCTATACTTACCCGCTATGAAACAGGCGACGAAACCTTATGCGCGCGACCTCGCCGTCAACGTCGATGATGTCGCGCTTGTATTCGAGGGCGGCGGTATGCGGGCGAGCTACACCGCCGGCGTCGTCGTGACGCTGCTCGAGCGCAACGTCAGCTTCGGTCGCGTCTACGGCATCTCGGCCGGGTCGAGCCACGCCTGCAACTACGTGTCGCGCGATGCCGCCCGCGCAAAGGCGTCCTTCGTCGACCTCGCGGCCGACCCCGACTTCGGCGGGTTGGGGACATGGCTTTCCGGCAAGGGGTACTTCAACGCGCCGCACCTCTACGAGGGTATCGCCGAGGACCTCGCCGCCACCGACCCGGAAGCGCTCATGGCATTCGACTTTGAAACGTTTCGCGCGAACCCCGCCGACCTGCACATCGAAGCTCTCGACCAGGACTCGGGCTTCACCGTCGCCTGGACGAAGGCCGACATGCCGACGATGCGCGACATGATGCTGCGCGTGCGCGCCTCCTCAACGATGCCTGGGTTCATGCCGCCGGTTTCCCTTGGCGGGAGCCGCTACGTCGACGGCGGGCTCGGGGACGGCTGGGGGATCCTCCTCGAGGCCGCTCGCGCCGACGGCTTCGAGCGCTTCTTCATCGTGCGCACCCAGGAGCGCGCCTACCGCAAGCGCCCGCCGTCCGCGCCCGCGCGGCGCTTCCTCAAGGCGTTGTTCTGGCGCCGCCCGAAAGTGGCCGAGCGCATGATCGCCCGATGGGAGCGCTACAACGCCCTTCTCGACGAGATCGAGCGACTTGAGCGGGAGGGCGCCGCGTGCGTGTTCTGCCCCGAACGCATGACGGTCACGAGCCGCACGCGCGACCTCGCAGCGCTTGAGGATTCCTACGCGCGCGGATACGCCCAGGCGCAGCGCGAGGCCGATGCCTGGGAGCGCTGGCTGCAGCGGGGGTAGCGCCACCCCGCTTGACAAGCGCGGCGTGCGGCCTATAATGCGAAACGCTGCGCGTGAGCGCAGCGTACGGAAACCCAGTTCCGCTGCCTAAGACAGCCGGCACCCGCAAGGGTTTAATCGCATCCCAGATGCGGCCCGCCGAGGCGGTTGATGCGCAGTGCGCTTCAGTCGGCTCCCGCTGTCTTGACGACGCCGGGAGCCGTTGTCGTTTGGCGACCCGTTCGAGCAAGGGGCGGAACCCGACTTCTGCCGAAGGAGGTGCATGTATGCCAAGCGTGAAGAACCGAGAGACGCTCGCCCAGATCAAGGCAGATCTCGAAGGCTCCAGTGCCGTATGGATCGTCGACTACTGCGGCCTGACCGTCAAAGAGATCCAGGTGCTGCGCGCGAATGTGCGCGAGGCCGGCGCAACCATGAAAGTCTACAAGAACACCCTCATGAGCCTGGCGCTCAAGGAGACCGGCCTTCCGACGATGGACGACCTTCTGAAAGGCCCGAGTGCGTTCGTGTTCGCTGGCGAGGACATCGCCGCAGCCGCCAAAGCGGCGCGCGACTTCGCCAAGGACAACGACACGCTCGAGATCAAGGGCGGCCTTATGGACGGCGCGGAGGTCTCCGCCGCCGAAGTGGAGGCGATCGCGTCCCTGCCGTCGCGCGAGGAGCTGCTCGGCCAGATCGCAGGCGCCATCTCCGGCGTCGCCCGCGGTCTCGCTGTTGCCCTGAGCGGCGTTCCGCGCGGTCTCGCCCAGGTCACGAAGGCCGTGGCCGATCAGAAGGAGGCTGCCTAGCCGCAGCGTGCGCGTGCGCGCACGAGGCGCGCCGTGCAGATTGAGTGAAAACAGCGGGTCGAAGGCGGCCCGCGCAGTGAAAGGAACAGAACAATGGCTGTTACCCGTGAAGAGATCATCGAGGCTCTGAAGGAAATGACGCTGCTCGAGGCGTCCGAGCTCGTGAAGGACATCGAGGAGACCTTCGGCGTCTCCGCAGCCGCGCCGGTGGCCATCGCCGCCGCCGCTCCGGCAGATGGCGCCGCCGCCGAGGAGGAAAAGACGGACTTCGACGTCGTCCTCGAGGGATTCGGCGACAACAAGATCGCCGTCATCAAGGTCGTCCGCGAGATCACCGGCCTTGGCCTCAAGGAGGCCAAGGCGGCTGTCGAGGCCGCTCCGACCACGGTCAAGGAGGCCGTCGCGAAGGATCAGGCCGAAGAACTCAAGGCAAAGCTCGAGGCGGCCGGCGCAGCCGTCAGCCTCAAATAGCCTTTGCCGCTCGAGGCGCTTTCCTGCCGCTGCGGCCGTCGCGCCGCAGCGGCTCGGGGCTCCGCGTTCGCGGAGCCCTTTTCGTATGCCGTGCCCCGCCGCTGCCGTTTTCGCGTCCGATTGCGGCGCTGTCTGCCGTTTTTCCTGCGTTCGCGGGGTTTTCAGCAGACAGCGAAATGAGCCGCAGGGTTTTCGGCAGACAGCGGCCTTCCAGTCTGTCGAAAACCCTGCGGAGGGAGGTTCCGCCGCCCGCCTGTCTGCCGTTTTTCCTGCGTTCGCAGGGAAAACGGCAGACAGCACTTCCCCCGATTTCCTCCGCCGTCCCTACTTCCTTGCGCTTCC
>CAZBEP010000015.1:12092-13995 GCA_964490925.1 uncultured Eggerthellaceae bacterium
CGGCAGACAGCACTTCCCCCGATTTCCTCCGCCGTCCCTACTTCCTTGCGCTTCCGCACGGCTCGCGTTCGCGATAGGGTGCGCGGAAGAGGATCGGCGCGGTGCGCGCGAAGGGCGCCGACGGGCGGCTCGTCGTGTTGGATCGGTGCGGTACGCGCGGAGAGACGGGTTTCGGAAGGAGGCCGCAGCGATGATCGGAGCTGGCTCGGGTGCGGCGCCTGGCGAAGGCCGCACGTCGCGCCTAGAGATCATGATCGGTGCCGAGGGAGTCGCCGCCCTCGCACGCGTCCGGGTGATGGTGGTCGGCCTCGGAGGCGTCGGGGGTAGCTGCGCGCTCGCCCTCGCGCGCGGCGGGGTGGGGTCGCTCGTGCTCGTCGACGGCGACGCCGTGCAGGAGAGCAACCTCAACCGCCAGGCGATCGCCTTCTCCTCCACGATCGGCCGCCGCAAGGTCGATGTCGCTGCGGCGATGGTCGCCGACATCAACCCTGATGCGCGCGTGGAGACCCGCGACGTGTTCGTGCTTCCGGGCGACATCGAGGCGCTCATGGGGGAGTTTGCGGGAACGCTCGACTACGTGGTCGACGCGATCGACACCGTCTCGACGAAGATCGAGCTTGCCGCATACGCTGACGCGCACGGCGTCCCGATCGTGAGCGGCATGGGCGCGGCGAATCGGACCGACCCTTTGCGCCTGTCCTTCGCCGACATCTACGACACGCGCGCCTGCCCGCTGTGCCGCGTCGTGCGCAAGGCGTGCCGGGCGCGCGGCGTGCGGGCGCTGCGCGTGCTCTACTCCGACGAGCCCGCGCCGGCGCGGGCGGCGCTCGGATCGATGTCGTACCTGCCGCCGATCATGGGCGAGCTGCTCGCGAGCTGGGTGATCCGCAGCCTTTGCGGCATCGGGGGAGATGCCGTGTCCGGCGCGCGTCCGAACGACGGCAGGCCGGCATGACGCGCGCCGCCCGTCTCGGAGGCGCGCCTCTCGACGCGCACTGCCACCTCGACTTCATGGCCGACGCCGCCCGCGTCGCCGCCGACGCCGCAGAGGCGGGCGCGGAGATCTTCGCCTGCACGGTGACGCCTGCGGGGTTCGCGCGGGCTGCGGCCGCCCTCGCGCCGTTCGGAAACGTGCTCGTCGGGGCGGGGGCGCATCCCTGGTGGGCCGAGGCCGTTGGCGGCGACGCGCGCTCGCTCGTCCGGGTGCGCGAGGCGGTCGCGCAGGCGCGCTTCGTCGGCGAGGTCGGCCTCGACTTCGGGCCGCGCTGCGCCGCGTCTCCGGACGCCCAGCGTGCCGTGTTTCGTGCCGTCGCCGAGGAGTGTGCGCGCGGGGGCGGCCGCGTCGTGTCGGTACACGCCGTCCGCGCGGCGGGCGAGGCGCTCGACGTCCTCGAGCGCGCGGGCTGCCTCGAGCGGTCGACGGTCGTATTCCACTGGTTTTCCGGAACCTCCGACGACCTTGCGCGCGCCGTCCGCGCGGGCTGCCTCTTCTCCGTCGGCGAGCGTATGCTCGCGAGCCGTCGCGGGCGCGCCTGCGCGAGACAGATTCCCTCCGACCGCCTGCTCCTCGAGACAGACGCGCCGCGGGACGCCCCCGCGCCTCCGGCAGACGAAGGAGCCGCGCCGACGGCCTTCGCCGACCTGCGCGCCTCGCTCGAGCGCACGCTGCGCGCCCTCGAGTCCCTGCGCGGCAAGCCGCTCGAGGCGTGCATCGCGGAAAACTCCCGGCGGGTTTTCGAGGCCTGCGGGGCGTGAGGCGCGCAGGCGCCCTGCAGGCGGTTTGGGCCTTGCGAGCGGCTCTCACCTCGCAGACCGCAGGGTTTTCGACAGACAGCGGGGTTCGTGTCTGCCGAAAACCCTGCGCTGCGAACCGCTGTCTGCCGAAAAGCCCGCGAACGCGGGG
>CAZBEP010000016.1:0-4078 GCA_964490925.1 uncultured Eggerthellaceae bacterium
TCCGAGGGCCATTCGCGCCCCCCGGCCGGGCTTGCTGCCCGGCGTGCGAGCGGTGGCGGGGGTCGCGCGGGCGGCTGCCCCGGACGACGATTCGACCGTTTTCATTGTTTCTGCGCCGGAAAACGATGAGAACGGTCGAATCGTGCATCTCGGGCGGGGGGCGACGGCGCAGTGCGGGCAGGGGGCGACGGGCCCCGCGACCCCGGGCGCACGGGGTCGCGGGGGGCGCGGCGCTAGAGCGAGAAGTCCTGCTCGCCGCGAAAGACTGCGAGCGCGTCCTCCACGGAGTAGTCGGCGAGCGTGATCGCCGAAATCGCCTTCGTGAGGCGCACCGCCTCGTCGAGCGAGCGCTGGTGGATGTTGCGACCGGTGGCGTTTCCGCACGCGCCGCCGATGTGGATCTGGTCGTGGAGCTGCGTCAAGAACGTTTCGGCCTCCACGGTCGAGCCGCCCGCGCACACGAGCCCCGTGCGGCCGGCGGCCATCGAGGCGATTTTCAGCGCCTCGGCCGGCGTGCGCGCGTCGTCGCCCTCGGGCTTGGGCGGGTTCACCTTCACGAAGTCGGCACCAAGGCACAGCGCCACCCCTGCGGCGCCCGCGATGAGGTCGGGATCCTTCTCCGCCTTCACGGCCTTGCCGCGCGGGTAGATCCACAGCACGACGACGAGGCCGCTCGCGTGCGCCTGGGCGATGAGCTCGCCGGCCTCGGCCATCATGGTGGACTCGTATTCGCTGCCCAGGTAGATCGTGTAGCCGATCCCGACGATGTTCACGCCCGCCTCGCGCATGTCGAGCACGCCGTCGAGATCGTAAAGCTGCGGGGAGTACGGGTCGTCTTGGCTGGTTTTCACGAGGTTCGTCTTGGAGTTCATCTTGACGAGGTAGTTGATGTCGGGATAGTCCGCCGCGTAGCGCGCGATGAGGCCGCGCTGCCCGGCGAGCACGCCGCAGATGCCCTGGGAGCCGATTCTGAACAGGTGTTCCGGCTCGGCGTCGGCGGGGTCGATGCCCTCGCCGTAGAAGTCCTTGTTGAGGTGCTCGATCTTCTGGTCGCACGCGAACAGCATGAGCCGACCCGTGCCGCGCGTCGCCTTCATGTAGTTCTCGACGTAGGCCCCGCGCGCCTCCGGTGCGACATCGGCGGGAATGCGAACCTGATCAGGTGTGATGGTGGGCATGGTTGCCTCCTTTGAAGGATGTCCTGCGACGCCTCGCGCCGCCTGCCAAGCCCCTCCATTCTAGCAAAGCCCGCCGCACGGCGGAGGGGTGCTGCGGACGCGAGGCCGGCAGCTCGGGCGGACGGGGCGACCGGCGACCGGGCGGCGGCGCGGACGGGCGCGGTGCCTTCGGGACGCGGCGGGCTGCCCGCCGGGGCGCGGTCAGGAGCCGGAGCGAGGGGCTTCGCGCTAGGAGGTGGGGCGGTCGTCGCGGTGGGAGCCCTTCGAGGCGCGACGGGCGCGCAGCTTCGAGAACGCCCCCATGATGCGGTCGCGGAACACGATGCCGAGCACGGCGAGAACCGCCGCGACGGCGAAGATAGCCGCGCTTTGCGCGATGCGTCCGTCGATGAGGCCGTCGGCGGCGTAGGTGGAGACGACGATGCCGGGGATGCGCGCGACGTTGGCCAGCACGAGAAACGTACGCAACCGCATGTCGGTGAGGGGCACGAGGTAGGTGAACACGTCCTTGGGAAGCCCAGGGATGAGGAACAACACGAACACGACGACGTTGAGCTTGCCCGTCTCCTCGAAATGGCGGAACTTATCGAGGTAGGCCGTCGGCACCATCGCCTGGACGAAGGGGGCGCCGAGCTTGTGGACGACCGCGAAGATAATCGCACTCGAGATGACGCAGCCGACGAAGATGACGAGCGCTCCGAGCCATGGGCCGTACATCATGCCGGCGGCGATCTGCACGACCTCGCCGGGAATGAAGGCAACGATGACCTGCAGGAGCTGGATGGCGAGCAAGATGACCACGCCGAGAGGGCCAGCACCCTGGACGGTCTCGATGAGCTCCTCCGCGCCGCCCGGCTCGAAGATGCCGCGAATTATGGGCCATACGGCGAAGCACAAGGCCCCGGCGACCGCGATAAAGGCGACGAGGCCCACGAACTTGAATACGTCGGCGCGCGCAAGGCGCTTCGCAGCGGCGGACGAGGCGGTGCTGGCGGGGTCGGCCGCGGCGACGCCGGCCGCCTCGCCGGCAGCGGCGGGCGGGACGGTGCCAGCAGGGTCGCCGGTCGCAGCGGAGTCGCCGGCCGCCTCGCCGGCATTCGGTGCCTCCCCGGCCGAGCCGTCGGCCTGTTCGCGCGCCTCCCCTTCGCTTTTGCCGGCGTTTTCGGCCATGGCGGGCCACCTCTCCCTTCGTGCGCTGCGGATACGCCTGACCCGCGCGAGCAGCCTGCGGCGGGATGCGTCGCCGCCCGCCTACCGCTTGCTCGCAGACTCGCCTTCGCGGCGCGCCTTGCCGTACTCTTCCTTGAATGCCGAGAACATGCCCTTCGAGCGGCCGATCTGCCTGCCAAGGGCGAACGCGCCCTTGCCGACGGCATCTCCTGCCGCCTGCTTCGCCTTGTCTACGGACGGCCTCGCCTTGTCCTTCGCCTTCTCGACGGCGTCTTTGGCCTTCACGCGGACGACCGCCGTCGCCTGGCCGGCCTTTTCCGCCAGCCCGCCCTCGACGGCGCAGTCTTTGACCTCGTCGGCGACGACGAGCGCGCCGAGCTGCGAGGGATCGGGCGGCGAGCCTCCCGCTTCGACCCCCTCCTCCGAAGCGCGGCCGCTCGCGTCGCCGAAAGACCCCGAGGCGCGGCCGCCCCGCGATTCCGCGAGCCGCGCGCCGAGCCCGCGCCGAAACCCCAGGATGAGGCTCGCCGGAACGACGAGCTTCCCGAGGAGCGCGGAATACGCCGCGCCGGCGTCCGCCTCGATTTCCTCAACCCTGCCCGTTGCAAGGTCGAACGTCACCGATCCGACCGCGCCGAACGCCGTGCCGTCCCGGCACATGACGGGCAGGCCGAGCCACAGCACGCAGGCGTCCCAGTCGATGCCGAGCCGCTTGCATGCCTCCCTGTCCGTCGCGGCGGGGTCGGAGCGCACGACGATGCGCCCGTCGACGACGTCGCACCCGTCAAGGGCGACGAACAGATCCCTCCGGCGGAACATGAGCGCGACGTCGGGCCGCTTCACGACGAACCCGACGCAGCGCTTCTCCTGCGGGTGAAACACGAACGAGCGGATCTTGCCTATCCGGCGCGACCCGCCCCTTCCCAGCACGCGCACGCCCGAGAGCTCGCGCGTCGATATGAGGCTCGATGCCATGTCGCAGCGACCTCGGCGCCCGTGCGCGTCCTCCGGTCGGAGGCTACGCCCAGGGCCACTCGTCGGCCTCGTTCTCCTTCTTGGCGGACGGGAATGCGCTGTCCTTGTCCTCGTCGGCGACAGGCTCGGCGGCAACGTCGATCGCGTCGTCGGAATCCGCCCCCGTCTCGTTGGCGTTGCGCACGACCTGCGTCGCAATGCGCTGGCGGGCGGCTTCGATCTTGTCGCGCAGCTCGTCGCCGTTGACGGACTGCGTCGCCGCCTTCACGCTGCCCGCAGCCTTGCGCACACCGGCCACGGCGCTGTGCACGAAGTCCTGGCCGCGCGAGGCCGCCTCCTGAGCGACCTCCTGACCGAAAGCGGCGGCGGAGTGCGCGAAGTCCTGGCTGCGCGAGGCCACGTTCCGGCACACTTGCTGAGCCTGCGCGCCGGTCTGCGCGCCGAAGTCCTGCGCGCCGTTCCACGCCGAACTCAGGCGGTCGGACACGATCGCACGGGTCTCCACGCCCGAACGGGGGGCGACGAGCAGCGCGATGACGGCACCGACGGCACCTCCGAGCAGAAACACACCGATTTTCCTATTGCTCATGGCGGGCCTCCTCTATTGATAGGACAGAAACGGCACCCGCGATTATAGGCGAGGGCGAACAGGGCGGGGACGGCGCAGCTAGAAAACACGAAACACACGGGGTTGGGGTGCGAGGGCTGGGGAAATGCGCCGGCCGTCCTCGGCGAGCGGCAAGGACGCGGCGAGG
>CAZBEP010000016.1:4178-5464 GCA_964490925.1 uncultured Eggerthellaceae bacterium
CGCGCCGCGTCGCGAAACGCCCGGAGCGCGACGACGTCGTCGGCGAAGCTCACCTCGATGCGCGCCGTGCCGGCAGCCTCGTCGATCCACTCCGAAGTCCCGACGTAGGCGGGCGCGGGCGGGCACTCCGCAGCGGCCCGCCCCCCCTTCGCAGGAGCGGGCGACCCGCCTTCCGCAGTCGCAGGCACCCCTCCTTCCACAGGCTTCCCCTCTGCACGGACCTGCAGGTCGATCACGAGATGCTCGAGCACGTGGGGAAGCGGCGTTTCGGCCATGACGCTTCCGAAGCTCCCGCCGCGCTCGTTCACGCAGGCGTGGTAGGGCAGCGTCGGGAAGCGCTCCGCAAGGCGCCGCGCGACGTCCGGCGTGCTGTCGCGCGCTCCCGGCTGCGGGAACGTCGCGAAGCAGACGATACGGTCGCGCTTCACGACAAGCCGGTCGATGCGGACGGCCTCCACTAGAGCCCGACCGCCTCGGAGGAGTCCGAGGTCTCGGCGGCGGAGCCGGCGGCGTCGTCGGAGCCGGCGGCGGTCGCGTCCCCCTCGGAGGAAGAGGCTTCGTCGTCTGCGGCGTCTGCCGCTGCGTCGCCCAGCGCCTGGCCGTCCTCCTCGGAGCCCAATGACGCCGGCTCCCGATCGAGGATGATCGCGTCGTCCCCGTCGGCAAGCGCGGGCGCTTCCTCGTCCGTCACGGAGGCCCAGAGGCACTGGAGCGCGTAGACCATATCGTCGCCCAGCGTCTCGATCCACGACCCGCCCTGGCCGTCGATGATGGCGAGCCGCGTCCGATCCGCCGAGAAGCGGTAGCGGCCCGAACCTTCGAGGCTGCCGAGGGAATACGAGATCGTCTTCGCGAACGGGTCGATCGTATAGGAGACCGCCGCGTCGTCCGCAAGCTCGAACGTGTCCGACGTCACGGCGATGGAGTTCGTGCCCCCTTCGGCGAGCCAGACGCCGACGAAATCGGCCGCGTCGTCGTAGCGGAACCAGCGATCCCACGCGAACGACCCGAACGCGGCGGCGACGGCCAACAGGATGGCGGCGACCAAAGCTCCGATCACGCGCGCAATGATGACGAACACCCTCTTCTTGGCGGGGCGGCGCCGGTCGGGACGGCGCTGGCGGCGCGCCCTGCGCTCGGCGGAGGCGTCGGCTGCGTCGGCGGCGGCATCGAGGTCGGCGAGGTCGTCGAAGCCGGCGGCGGGGTCGGCGCGGGATGCTGCAGCGTCGTCGAGATCAAGGGCGGCGGCCTCGGCGGCGTCGAGGTCGGAATAGGCTGCGGCTGCG
>CAZBEP010000016.1:5564-7779 GCA_964490925.1 uncultured Eggerthellaceae bacterium
GCGTCCGGGGCGGCGGCTGCAGCGGCTTTGGCGCCGGCGCCTTCGGCGGCAGGCCGGCCCTCTGCGGCGCCGGTCAGCTCGGCCTCGCCCGGCACCAGCGCATCAGCCAGCTCGGCCTCGCCCGGCGCGCCGGCCGCCTCGGGCGGAGCCGCAGACGAGGGCGCGCCGTCTCGGTCGCCGGCCGCTCGGCCTGCCGCCTCTTCCGCCGCCTGCGCCTCGGGCGCTTCCTGCGCGCCGCGCGTCGCGTGCTTTATGAGCGGGAACGGAAACCCGCGCTTCTTCTTCGTCGCCGCGCGCTTTTTCGGCGCCGCGCCTTTCGCAGCCCTCCCGGCAGGGGAGCGCCGCTTCGCCGCTTCGCCGCTTCGCCCGCCGGGCGCCGGGAGGTCGCCGGCCTCCCCCGCCGAGCCGCCTGGCGCCTGCCAGCCTCCTGCACTCGCCGAGCCGCCGGGCTCCTGCCGGGGATTTGCGGGCGCGACCGGGTACATCGGGCTCGCCGATTCCGCCTCGACATCCGGGGCCGCTTCGGCCTCGGGCTGCGCAAAGCGGTCTCGCAGCCGCTTATTGCGCGCGGCCGGCCGCCTCGTCGGCTTCTTTCGCTTTGTCGGACTCATAGGCTCCCGTCATGCGGCGGGGCCGCCGGCTTCCGCGCTGCGCGCGGCCCGGCGACCCCGCCGACCCTTTCTCCATGTCGCAGATCAAGCTCTTTCAGGCGCTTTCCGCCCTTCCCGCCGCACGCCTCGTCCTGCGGCCCTCGCCGCGCGCGGCCCTACTGGCGCCCGATCACCGTCGCGCCGCCCATGTAGGGCACGAGCGCGTCGGGCACCTTCACCGTGCCGTCTTTCTGCTGGTAGTTCTCGAGCACGGCCGCCATCGTACGCCCGACGGCCAGGCCGCTGCCGTTGAGCGTGTGGGCGTAGCGCGTGCCCTTGAAGCGATCCGGATCGCGGTACCTGATGTTTGCCCGGCGCGCCTGGAAGTCCCGGCAGTCCGAGCACGACGAGATCTCCTTGTAGCCGTCGTAGCCCGGAAGCCACACCTCGAGGTCGTAGGTCTTGGCCGAGGAGAACCCGAGGTCGGCCGTGCACAGGCTGATCACGCGGTAGGGCAGCTCGAGCAGCTGCAGGATGTGCTCGGCGTCCGCCACCATCGCCTCGAGGTCGTCGAGGCTTTCCTCGGGCTTGGAGTACTTGACCATCTCGACCTTGCTGAACTGGTGCACGCGGATGATGCCCCGCGTGTCGCGCCCGGCGCTGCCCGCCTCCTCGCGGAAGCACGGCGTGAAGGCGCAGTACTTGAGCGGCAGGTCGGCCGCGTCGAGCACCTCGTCGCGGTGAAGGTTGGTGAGCTGCACCTCCGCCGTCGGGATGAGGTAGAGTCCGCCGGTCGTCTTGAACAGGTCCTCTTCGAACTTCGGCAACTGACCCGTGCCGGTGAGCGTCGCCGCGTTCGCGATGGAAGGAACCCACCACTCCTTGTAGCCGCGGGCGGTGTGGGTGTCGGCCATGAAGTTGATGAGCGCGCGCTCGAGGCGGGCTCCTTGGCCGCCGAGCACGTAGAAGCGGCTCTCGGCGAGCTTCACGCCGCGCTCGAAGTCGATGACGCCAAGCTCGGGGCCGAGGTCCCAATGCGCCTTCGGCTCGAAGTCGAACTCGCGCGGCACGCCCCAGCGGCGCACCTCGGGGTTGTCGTCCTCGCTTTCGCCGACAGGCGTGGTGGCGTGCGGCATGTTCGGCACGCCCATGAGCATGTCGCGCAGCGCGGAGTCGGCCTCCTCGCGGCGGGCAGAGGCCGCCTCGAGGTCGGCGTTGATCGCGCGGACGCGCTCTTTTTCCGCCTCGGCCGCGTCGGCCTGCCCCACCTCCATCATCTTGCCGATGGCCTTCGAGGCGGCGTTGCGGTCGGCCTGGAGCGCCTCCTCTTGGGCGATCGCCTCTCGCCGCGCCTCGTCGAGGGCGGAGAAGCGGTCCTTGTCGAAGTCGAAGGCTCGGGTGCGCATCGCTTCTGCGACGGCGTCGAGGTTGTCGCGGACGAATCTGATGTCAAGCATGGCTGCACTCCTTGGGTTGCTCGCAGACGGCGGTTGCTCGCAGGCAATGCCAGTATACCCGCATCCGCCGCCGTCGGGAGCTGCGGCAACGGGATCCGCACGAACGCGACACGCGGCGAGCTGCCTGCGGCGGGCAGACGGCGGCTCGCCGGGCGGGCGCCGCTCGGC
>CAZBEP010000016.1:7879-13975 GCA_964490925.1 uncultured Eggerthellaceae bacterium
GGCGGGCGGCGATCCGCGTTGCTCGGGGACGATTCGACCGTTTGCATCGTTTTTGCGCCGAGAAACGATGAAAACGGTCGAATCGTGCGCTCCGGAGGGCGGACGCAGGGGTGGCTGCCGGACCTCGGGACGAGGCAGACGACGCGCCTGCCCGTCGCTCGGCTTTCGACCCGCTCGCCGGCTCTCGCGCTCGCGCCCGACTTCCGCCCGGCGCGCTTTTCCCGTGTGGGACGCGCCTGCCCGCGCGACGCCCCGCAAGGAGCGCTATACTACGATCCCGAAGCCTGGTCGGCAAAGACACGGGAAGGAAGCCATGGACTTCAGCGAGATCTACCGTTTCCTGTTTGAAACGCCCGCCGGCGTCG
The DNA here is from genome assembly GCA_964490925.1 of uncultured Eggerthellaceae bacterium. Classification (GTDB taxonomy): domain Bacteria; phylum Actinomycetota; class Coriobacteriia; order Coriobacteriales; family Eggerthellaceae; genus CAZBEP01. The sequence continues at coordinate 8,245 of CAZBEP010000016.1, forward strand.
GAGCCCTCGTCCTCACCGTGCTCGTCATCTGCCTCCTCGCGAGCGTCGTCATGGAGTTCCGCACCCGCCGCCGCTTCGTCGACCGCAAGAAGGCCGACGACGACTGGTCGATCTTCGACGACGATGACGAGGAAGAAGCCGATTCGAAATAACGCGCCTATCATAGCGGCCGAACAGCGCGAACGGGTCGCGCCCCACGATCACCGAAAAACTCTGAAAAGAAGAAGAGGGTAGCCATCATGACCAAACGCGAACCATTCGCAGCCCCTGCGCCCGAGGTTCTCGAGTCCGAAGCAGTCGTGCGCCTCTACGAGCGCGACGGCGCCTACATCCCGCGCGTCGCCGCCGTGCACGACCTGTGCGGTTACGGAAAATGCTCGCTCGGCATCGCCATCCCGGTGCTTTCCGCCGCAGGCTGCGACGTGTGCCCCGTGCCGACCGGGCTGTTCTCGTCGCACACGGCGTTTCCCGGCTGGTACATGCACGACACGACCGACATCCTGGTCGACTACCTGGCCGCCTGGCAGGGCATCGGCGTGGGGATCGACGCGGTGTACTCGGGATTCCTCGGCGCGCCCGAGCAGGTCGACCGCATCCGCGACCTCTACCTGATGTACCCGAAGGCGCTGCGCGTGGTCGACCCCGTGATGGCCGACCACGGCAAGGTCTACCCCACCTACACGCCCGAACTCTGCGACGCGATGGCGGGGCTTGCCGCCGACGCGGACATCCTGACGCCCAACCTCACCGAGGCGGCGATCATCCTCGGCCGCGAATGGCCGGGAACCGACATTTCCGACGAGGCGGCACAAGAGCTGGTCGAGGCGCTGCTTGAGACGGGCGCGAAAAACGTCGTGCTCAAAGGCATCCAACGCGAAGGCGCAAGCGTCACCCGCAACTTCGTCGGCGGCGCGCATGGCGACGCCGTCGAAGTGTCGAACGAGGACCTGCCCTATATGCTCCACGGAACGGGCGACCTGTACTGCTCGTGCCTTATGGCCGCCGTCATGGCCGGGCGCCCGCTCGCCGACGCGGCGGCGTTCGCAGGCGACTTCGTGCACGACGCGATGATCGTCTCCGCCAAGCAGCCCGCCTTCCAAGACCGCGGCGTGAGCTTCGAGCCGCTGCTCGGGAAGGTGTGCGAGCTGCTGTAGCGGCGCGGGCGACGGGCGGCGCGGGGCTGCCGGGGGCAGCCGGCCGGCGAGCGCGGGGGGCAGCAACGACATCCGCAGCGGCGGCGCCCCCGGCAACGACATCCGCAGCGGGGGCATCCGCGCGCCCCACGACGGCAAAGGCTTCAGCGGCGCGCAGGGACGCCGAATGCCCGCACGTACGCGCAGGCCGCCGCAGCGCCGAGCGCGGCGGACAGCGCCGGCGCCGCAAGAGCGGCGAAGTCGGCCGAATCCGCAAGCGATCCGTCGGGCGCAAGGGCGATCGCCGCGAACTCGACGGCAACGACGACGACCGCGCCCAAAACCGCGCCGGCGTACGCGAACCCGTCCGTCCCGCGCGCCCACAGCAGCGACACGACGGCGGCGGCCCCGCACCAGCCGAGCAGCGCCCCCCACGCCTCCGGCTGCGCGAGGACGGCCAGAATGCGCTCCTGGACTGCGGACACGCCGGAGCCGCCCGCCTCGAGCGCAGGGTTCGCGACGGCGTTCGACGCCACGCCCGACGCATCCGGGCCGCCGGACAGCCACAGCCCGAGCGCGTCGAAGCCGCAGACGTCGCCGCCCGCAAGCCCCGCGAGCGCGACGAGCGCGACGAACCCGGCGACGCAGGCCGCCGCCGCGTCGCGCACGCGCAGGCCGCAGCCGGCAGCAATGGCCGCAGCCGGCGCGAACCCCGACACGCCTGCGGCGGCGATCGGTATGCCTGCGGCTCCCAACAGGGGAAACGCGAGCATCGCCCCGGCTGCGCCCCGCGATGCGCGCCCCGAGAGCGACCACCAGGCACAAGCGGCCGCAACGACGGCGACCCCGGGAAGCGGCGCGGACGCAACGGCGAGCGAGACGCCGAGCACAACGAGGGCGGCGAGGGCGCCGGCCTGCGGGACGGCCGCGGCGAGGGCCGCCGCGGCGAGGGCCGCCGCCGGAGGGACGGGCTCCGGCCACCCGAACGAGCCCGCCGCCGCTGCCGCCGCCGACCCCGCGACGACGGCTGCTCCCGCCGCGCACTCCGCCCGCAGGGCAGCCGAACGCACGCGGGGAGTCACGGCCTTCGGCAACGACCGGAACCCGTCCGACGCAGCGGAGCCTTCGGTGGCGGAAGGCTCTCCGGAAAGAGCACGATCCTCGGCGGCCTCGTCGGAAACCGCGAACCCGCCGACGATCGCCGCAAGCTCGATGCGCCCCCGCTTCACGTCCCCCAGATGAGGGAGAAGCTCCTCGGCGAAGTCGGTGACCGTTTCGTACCGCTCGTCGGGATCGGGATCGAGCGCGAAGAACACGATGTCGTCGGCCGCTTCGTCGAGGCTGTCCCAGTACTGCGAGGGCAGCGCGAGCTCTGCGTGGTCGATGGCGGCCATGGAGGCGTGCAGCGTCGGCGCGCGGAAGGGGTTTTCGCCGACGAGCATCTCGTAGACGACGCTCGCGAGCGCCCATTCGTCGGTGCGCACGTCGAGCTGCCCCTGCTGCATCTGCTCGGGCGGCATGTAGCCGATCGTCCCGCCGCCCGTCGTGGCGAAGCCGCGGGCGTTGACGAGCTGCGAGAGGCCGAAGTCCACCACTTTGGCGCGGCCCTGGCCGTCGATCAAGACGTTCGTGAGCTTGATGTCGAGGTGGAGCACGCCGTTCTCATGCGCGACCTCGAGGGCGTGCGCGACGTCGGAGAACACCGCCGCGACGACGTTGAGCGTGATCTTGTCGCCGTGGTCGCGCAAGAGCTGATCGAGCGTGATGCCGTCGATGTATTCCATGATGAGGCACGTTTTCGGCCTCTGGGGGTCTGAGTCGTAGTCCTCCACGAGGTCGTAGACCGCGACGATGTTCGGATCCGACAGCCTCGCCGCCGTGCGCGCCTCCTCAAGCGCCGGCATGGTTTTGAGCCGCTCCTCTACGGAAGAGGAGGGGTCGGAAACGAGACCCGCGGAAAGCTCGATGCATTTGATGGCGACTTTGCGGCGGAGGCTTGGATCCCACGCGACGTACACGGTGCCGAACCCGCCGGCTCCCGCCTGCGAGATGACGCGGAAGCGATCGAGGATAACCTGCCGCGCCACGGCGATCACCCCTCCCGGCCGGCCCGGCGGCGCAGCACGGCCCGGCAGAGCCGGCCCGCCGCGACCGACCCGAGGGCGGCAGCGGCGGTGTCGAGCAGCCAGTCGGCCGGATCCGCCGTACGGCCGGGCACGAACCACTGATGAAGCTCGTCGGTTACGCCGTAGACGCTCGCCGCGACGACGGCGAGCGCACAGGCGCGCCGAAGGGGCAGATGCCAGCGGAGAGCGTTCGCGAGCAGCGCGCCGAACACCGCGTACTCGCAGAAATGCCCCGCCGGCGACGCGACATCGACCTCATGGCCGACCGCCTGCGCCGCAACGGCGTTGACGAGCCGGAACACCCGGGAGACGATGCCGTCGCCGGCGGAGAGCTCCGCTCCGGTGTTCGCCGACACGCAGAAGATGACTACGGCCCATGCGGCCACGGCGACCCACGACGCCGCGATGCGCCCCCGCTGGGTCGCCTCCGAACCGGAGGCCTCGGGAGCAGACGGCGCGCTCTCTCTCATGAGAGGGGAGGCATTTTGCGGCGCCGGTCTACGACGCGGCGGCGTCGGCGTTGGCGGCTGTATCGGCCTCGGCGGCGGCGTCGGATTCGGCGGCGGCGTCGCGCACGTCCTGAGCCGTCGGGGTGACGCGCAGCTTGAGCGTCTCGCCGGCGGCCTCGGCAGGCGTCGTGACGGAGTACGTGACCGTGCACGTCTGGCCGGGCAGCAGGTGCGCGAGGCCGAAGAACACCTGCAGGCCGTCGTGCTCGGCCTCCTCGAGGACGAGCCCGCTGCCGCCGTCGGCAACGTCGACGTTCGACACCGTGCCGCCCGCCGGCGCGTAGAGGTAGAGCCGCAGCATCTCGTCGCCCTTTTCGTACGCAAGGCTCGACGTCGCCCCCACGTAGGTGGGGAGCGCCTCGGCAAGCTCGTCGGTGAGCGTGTTCGTGAGCGACACCGTCACGCGGTACGTCGTCGTTCCGTCGTCGTGGACGATGCCGTCGCTTACCGACGTGTCGAGCGTGAGGTACCAGTCGAGCTTCGAGTAGCTGAAGTTGTTCACGTAGATGCCCGCAACGGGGTCGGACGGGTCGTCGGGGAGCGCGCCCGCAACGCCGGCGGTCTCGAGCGCCTGCTCCTCCTCCTCGACGGAGCTCCACATGAGCACGCGACCCTCCTCCACGCTGCGCCCGACCGTCTCGGCGAGGCCGGACAGGCTCACGCTGCCGATGGAGTCGAGTATGTGGCCGAACGCGGTGCCCGCCGCCGAGGCGAAAAAGGCGTCCATCTCGTCATTCGTCGAGAAGTTCCAGTAGGTGTCGCTCATGAGGACGCGCGCGGCGTTCGTCCCGTCGACGACCGTGCCGTCCTCGAGCGTCACACCGCCCACAAGCTCGAGCAGGTACTGGAGAAACACCGGGTCGACCGCGATGACTCCCTCGGCGACCTCGCCGTAGAGGATCTCCCACTCCTCGATGACGAGCTCGGCGACGCGCGGGAAGTCGGGCGTCATCGTGGAGTCGCCTATCGTGCGGCCGAGCGTCGTCGCGCCGTCGATGTCGTAGAGCCGGTGCTCCTCCTCGGAGATCGGCAGCTCCACGTCGTCGGGCAGCCATTTGAGAGAGCGGAAGTCTCCGAGCTCGAGCTGGCCGTCGGTCACCGTGAGGAGCGCCTGGGCCCCGGGGAAGCCGCCGGACGCGCGGATCTCGACGTTGTTCATCGCGAGGATGAGATAGGTGCGCGACTGGCCGTCGGCGCCGAGCATCTGAGGCAGATACGGCGCAATGTCGTTTGCCGTCTGCAAGCCTTCGTCGAGCATGGAAAACGCGGACTTCGCCTGGTCTACGAGGCTCGTCACCTGGGATATGCTCGTCGATCCGATGGACTGCACCGCAGCGTTCGCCTCAGACACCGCAGGGGCGATGCTCGCGAGCGAGTCGACGACCGTCTGCACGGCGGGCACATCGATGGATCCGCCGTCGCCGAAGATCGTGTCGAGCGACACGCCGGCGAGATCCTGCGACACGGGCACGAGGCCGTCGGAGACCGCGGAGTCGATCGCCGTCACGAGCTGGCGCGCGGCGGAGACGTCGCCGCCGACGACCGGCAGAGCCGACGCAACGACCCACAGCGGGCCGTCGATCTCGGACTTCATGCCGGACACGACTTCGGAGATCCGCTGCGCGTCCTCGGGGAGGCCGGACAGGTCGCCCGACTCGACGTCGGCCTGGAGATCGGCAGCCAGCGAGAGCAGCGACTGGGCGTCTGCCTGCAGCCCCTGCATCGACCGGTAGAGCAGCGCGCCGCTTACGGCGACGGCCACCACGACGACGGCGAGCGCGACAGCGACAGCCTTGACGACGACCCCTGTGCGGCTGCGCCGTCGCGCCCTGCTCTTGCGAACGCGGAGGAGCTGGTCGCCGCCCGACCCGGCAACCCTGCCGGATCCGAACGACCTCTGTGCGCTTCGGCCGGCGGGCCGGGCATCGTGGCCGGCGGGTCGGGCATCGTGGTCGGCGGGCGA
>CAZBEP010000017.1:0-8849 GCA_964490925.1 uncultured Eggerthellaceae bacterium
CCCCGCAGGGCGAGCGGCCGCCGCCCGCAGGGGAGCCTGCTGACGGGACGCGCGGGGCAAACGCGGGCGCAAGGCGGTGCCCGCCGAGCGCATGTTGAGGACGTGCCCGCCGCGGCTCCGGCTCCACCCGTCGGACGAGGGGCGCGGGGACGGCCGGAGGAAGCGAGGGAGCGAGCCGCGCAGGGAGGCCCAACACCAAGGTACACATGGCCGTGGATGCGCATGGTGTGCCGCCCAGACTCCTTGTCACGGGAGATGCCGAGGCGGATTGCCGGCCTGCGGCCGCGCTGACCGGAGGCTTCAAGGCCGGCTTCCTGCTTGCCGACCGCGCCTCCGACACGGACGAGGTGCTCGCCAAGGCCGCCAAGGTAAGAGCAGATGCGGCCGCGATGCCCTCCAGGTCGAACCGCAAGGCGCGGAGGGTGATCGACCTGCACGTATACAGACAGCGGCACAGAGCCGGGAACGCCCTCGAGAGGCTCAAGAGGTGGCGCGGGATAACCGTCCGCTACTGCAAGCGCCCCTCCCCCTTCGCCGTTGCCGCGCAGATCCGCTTCCTTTCACTTTGGCTCCATATTTTGTGACGGCACTCCTTAAGACGGACGCGAGCTGTCAGCGGTTCCCCGGCGCTCGCCCGCGTCGGCACCGACGGCCTTTTCCCGAGCGCCTGCGAACCTCGATCCCGCTTTCGGGCGAATGTACATCCCGCAATGGGGGCAGAAACGCTCATCAGGAGACACATCGCGACGACAGCCCGGGCACAGAGACGCCTTCGACGAATCAAGCTCTTTTTCCAAGCAGCGTCCGCATCCTGAACACTGGTAGCACATCGACCTCACCTATCGCTCATGCCGTTTGCCTCGTCGCTTCATGAAAAGCGCCGTCGGCCACAGGCGAGCCGACAACTAAGACAGAGCGGCGCGTCCCTGTACGCATACGGACAAGGACGCGCCGCCGAGAACGTGATCAACCCCTGACCGGCACCTCGAAACCCCGCACAAAACGATGCGGTGAGGCCGCCTTGGCGTCGGTATCTCGATCAGGCCGAATCGTTGCCCCCCGTTTCGAATCGAGCGGTCGATGGCTGCGCGCATTTAGCAGACGACGAGGCTTCAGCGCTCACGCCGGGAGGAAGCGGCAGCGATCTCTCGCATTCGGGACAGGTAAAGACTCCCTGTTCGAGCGGGTTGCCGCAAAACGGGCAGGCTCCTTGGGGGAGGCGAACCTTGCACGCCCCGCAGTGCGAGCACGGATAGCACATGAGCCTCAGTCCTTCTTGTCGCCCTGCAGCTCTCTTGGCGGCAAGGCTTCAGTCATCTTGCCGTCGCGCAATTCACCCTCCAAAGAGGAATCGCGCCCCTCTGGGGCGACACGCCATGCAAGCTTTTCGTTCGGCCTGTACGCCACAACAATGCAACCAATCGCGACAACGCACAGAAGCACCAGCGCGAGAAACGCCGGGACGAACGTCCCCGTCGTGTCGTACACGTGACCGACAAGAACACCCGAGAAAGACCCGAACAGGCCGACTCCCGTCCGAGTCCAGGCATGGATAATCGTGTAGTGTTTCGAGCCGAAAATATCACGAATCAAGAGGGGCAGGCTTACCGAAGCGAGCGAATCCTGAATTCCGAAGAGCACCGTCGACAGCACCAGCAGCACGGGATTGCGGAACACCACGAACCCGATGATGCCGCTCGCGATAAGCACGAGCTCGATGATAACCGTGCGCCTTACGCCAATCTTGTCGTTCAGCCAGCCCATGACGAACTTGTCGATGACCGACCCTATCGATTCAGCTGAAACAACGATGGAAGCGAACGCCGCTGTGAAACCGATGGATTCGATGTATCCAGGCATGTGCTGCTCGATGCCGCCGTGGATAAAAGAAGCTATCCCCGCAAAAACGAACAGACACCAAAACGCCAACGAAGCTACAGCGACCTTGAACGCAACTCCCCGCATCGCGGGACTGGCGCCCGCATCGTGAACCTGCGCATCGTATCCGTAGGGCGCCGTGCCGATGTCGCTCGGTTTCTTCCTCATGATGATGCTGCACGGCAGAATGACGACCAGCGAAGCAGTGCCGACGAACAGATAGGCCGCCCGCCAACTCTGCGCATAGATGATGTAGTTGATAACCTGCGTGAAAATAGCCGACGAAATACCCGAGAAAGCCGTGGCGATACCGTACATGGTGCCGCGACGCTTGATAAACCAATTGCCGATCAGAGAGGCGGACGGGAGCACAAAGATGCCCGCGCCTGCAAAGCCGACGATAAACCCCGATACCTGCCATTGCCAGATCACCGAATATGTGCTCATAGCCGCAACCGCGCCGGAAAGCACCACTATGGACGCCGACATGACAATGCGTGTGTCATACTCGGCGAGCAGTTTGCCGACGATCGGCGTGCCTATCGTTGTCCCAACGAAGTACCCCGTCATATACGTCGATATCTCGGATCTGAGAAAGCCGAGATCATTGCAGATCGGAACGTAGAAAAGACTCCCGCAGTTCAAGATCAGACCCATGCCGAACGCTTGAACCAGGCAGCAGCACACCATAATGACGAATGCGAAATGCACTTTACCGAAAAGATAGCCGTTCCTGACGAACGCCATGCGAGACCCCCCCTATAGACCTCTCCCCGTCTTAGGAATGCAGAAAGAACAGCAACGTCAGCGGTTCGCGCCCGCACGGCAATGCGGTTCGAGAACCTTCCCCTCAGATCTTCGCTATCTCATCACCTTAGGTACATCGCGAGACGCGCGAATATGCCGCGCCTCGCGATGCACCGCAACCGAGCTATTCTGTTTTCGTGTCGGCGGCAGCCTTGGGAACCGCCAAGTCCGCACGCGTTCCCGCAAGCATCTTGGGAGCCTTGACCTTCGTCGCGATGACGATCACCAGGACGACGGCGAAGTACACCGAACCCACCATCCAGGCAACGTTCCAGTTTGCAAGGTCAGCCGACATCTCGCCCGCAACGCCCGCAACGCCGAGGATCGGCGCGAGGAAGGCGAGCACGTACGAAGAGAGGAACTGGCAGAGGTTTTGCGCAGCCGCAAGGATGGAGAGGCCGAGCGTCGCCCCTTCTTTCGGCAGAACGCGCACGATCTGCAGGATAAGCGCGGGATTGAACAGGCCAAAACCGAGACCGTAGATCACCGTTCCGAGAACGTATGCCTCGACTGTGTAAATATGGGTCAGGATAAGGAAGCCGATAACCTCGAGCCCCGTGGCGATCGGGATGTCGAAACCGCCGAGGCGCCCCTTGAGAAACGCTCCGTAGCAAATCGCAGCTATGGCGGAGCAGATCGTCATCAGGGAGGAGATCCAACCGGCAACACCGGAATTCCCCAGTCCGACGCTCGTCACGCAGAATGAGATGTTCTGAACGTAAGAGAACTGGAAGAAGTTCCAAATGCCCGCCAAGATGATGACGAGCCACGACGCCGCCGTCGTCGATGAGAGCGGATTTCCCTTTTTCCCGTCGACTGTCGTTCCGGCCGGCTTGACATCGGGCTCCTTCAGCCAAGCGACGATCATAACGGCGATCGGCACCGCCATGAGCATGCCGATGAACGCGTAGCGCCAGGACAGCACGGCAAGAGCGCCGCCAATAACCTGGAACACGGCGCCCGAAAGGCCGCCGACAGCCGTCTTGAAGCTCATAAGACGATCTCGCGTACGCCCCATGAACAGATCGGCGATGAACGAGGACGCCATCGGGAATATCATGCCGCGCCCAAGGCCGAGGACGACGCGAGTGGCGAGCAGCACGTAAAAACCATCGGTTGTGATCGGAACGAATGCGGCAAGGCTGCCGAGGAACATAAGCACCATCGCGAGGATCAGGATGTGCTTCTTTTTCATGTAACGCTCGAGAATGCCGACGAGAATGGCGCCGAAGATAGCCATGAGCGAAGGAATTCCCTGGATCTGCTGCACCATGACGGTGCCGATGCCGAGATCGGAGTACGCAGCTCGGACATTGGACAGCGCCGGAGAAACGAAAGACTGCACGTACTGCATCGTGATAACGCATAGCGCTGCGATTTGAACGGTAACGCCGTATTTCTTCGGACTTCCTTCGAGATTCTGTGATGAAGCCATGTCATCCCTCCTTGACAAGAATTGCGTGCGAGCCTACTTCACGAGATCGACCAGCTCGCCGATGTCGTCGAGTCGATCAAGTCCGTCCACCTTCTCCACCAAGCGTTCGGCCTGTTCGAGGGTCAGCGTTTGGGAGAATTCGATATTGCGATAGAATTTGTCGAGTATTTCGTCGCGGGACAAGGGCGTCCGATAGATGTCCCCCTTGGGAACGTCGCACCGCGCGGAGAACTCCCTTCCGTCATCCATGACGATATCGACGTTTGCGGTTTGGTACTCGTCCGGTGGAAGGGACGGAGAGATCTCGATCTTGTCGATGAGAGCCTTCAACTTCGGGTTCTCCATCGTCTCCCTGTTCATGTACTCGGGTCTCACGCATTTCGCATACACGGCGACCGCCGTTGTGTAGATAATGCTGAAAGCGCCGCTCACCTGTGGCTCTTCGCCGATCTCGAAAGGCTGGCCGACGAAGCCGGCGGCCGTGCGCGGCGTGACGTGGACGACGATCTTCTCGACATGCTCCGAATCGACGTCGTGCGCCTCGACGATCTGCATGCAGGCATCGATCGAGGGATGCGTCGCGCGACAGGCCGACCACGGCTTGATGACAACGTCGCCGTAAAAGACCTTCCCCAAGTCCCGGCAGAGCTTCTCGGGTTTCTGCGAGTCCCCGCAAAACAGGAAGAAGTAGCCCTTCTTGCCGCCGAACGCGTCATGGGTCGCCGTCATCCCGCGGGCAGCGAAGTCGGCAGAGAAGATGGCGTTTCTTGCCGCAAGCGCCATAGGCAGTTTGAAAGCGAGGGTCTTGTAGTTGATGTTGTCCATAGAGCCGCCAAGCATGTTGAGGTCAAGCCCGAGCGCGTTGTTGAGCTGCCTCTCGTCAAGCCCGATCAGCTTGCCGGCAATGACAGTCGCCCCGAACCCGTTGATGGTGTTCGTGTTGTCCCAACCGCCGTACACGTCGAAGCCCGATGCGGCGCCGAGCCGAGCAGCTATATCGTCACCGAGCGCCAAGGCCGTGATAAAGTCCTTTCCGCTCGCATGCTCTCGCTCGGCGACGGCAAGCGCCGTAGGCACCGTCGTTCCGCTAATGTGGGCCGCACTGCTCTTGCGACCTTCGTTTTCGGCTTCGATCGCCTCGAAATCGTAGGATCGCATGGAAAAACTATTGATCATGGCAGCCTGAGGAGCATCAAGCTTGCCTTTGCGATACAGCGCCGAACTCTGCTCGGTCGCTCCATACGAACAGAGCAGATCGTAGAGCTCGTCGCATTTGGGCGCACGCACGCCGGCCGCTATGACGCCCAAAGCATCGAGGACCCGCGTCTTGACGCGTGAAACCGTAACGTCGTCCAAGGTGGAATAGTCTGCAGCCACGACATGAGCGCAGACTTCGTCTGTCATGTTCAAAGAAAACCCCTCCGATCTTCCTTTCCCGTTCACCCGAAGAACCCCTTTTGCTTTTCCTTCGGGCTCGAAGCATGGACGACCATGAGCTGGCGGGCAGGCTCCGCCAGCTCGAGAAACCCGACGCTACTCGGCGGTCGTTAAGAGCGACCAGCGAGTGCTGCCGTCCATCTTCTTGACCAGCTCCTCGGCGTCGCCGTAATACATGCACCACGCCTGGCAGTGCTGAACGCACATGGGCATCTTGCCCTTCTCCGTCCGTGCAGAGCACATGTCGCAGGCCCTCGTGATCACGGGCATGTACGTCCATTCCCATCGATCCTTGCCGTTCCCCTGACCGCCGGAATACTCGAAGGGACCGACCTCGCATACCTTGATTCCGAACTCACCCTTGGGCAGCTCGAGGATCTTCTTGCATGCGACCTCGCAGGAATGGCATCCGGTGCAGTACTCGTAATTGACCAAAATCGCCTTCGTCATGAGTGCCTCGCCTCCTTCTTTTTCCTCATACCGTTTATTTCTCCGCACCGGACGCGCCGGCTTCGCCTTCGTTCTCGTCGATACCCTGCTCGTGCTCCATCGCGTAGATGTAGGTCTCGCGACCCTGCATGTCAGCGTCCTCGACCTTCATAGCCTGCGCACGGCGAGCGTCTTCGAGCTGCTTCATGAGCGCGTCGTTGCCCTCAGCTGCTCGCTTCTCGGCAGATTCGGCATCGCCCGCCATAACGCCGGAGATGTAGTCGCCCCATCCGCCTTTTTCGCAAACCTTCACGCCGGGCATCTCGTCGCCCTCTTCGTACTTGTAGATCTTTGCCAAAAAGCTCTTGATGCCCGAGCCGATGCCCCCTTGGCCGGTCTCGAAGTTGAGCGTCATGTTGTTGATGTTGGAATCGAAGGTTCCGTACAGACTCGGTTCTGCGGCCTCTTCTTCGGGGAACCACCACGCGTGCTCCATATGGATGGTGTTCTTTTTGATTCCGGGGAACAAAAACGCCTTCTGGCGGCACCGTCCATGTTTCGTCTCGATCCACACCCAGTCGCCGTCGGAAATGCCGTACTCGGCGGCGGCATCGGGATGAATGGTCACGAGCGGCCACGGATGAAACTCGCGCATGGTTTCAAGCTGCCGATGCTCGGAATGGAAGAACTCGTACGAGCGCCCTCCCGAGGTCGCGATGAACGGGTATTCTTCGAATTCCTCGGGAGTGGAGACCGGGCTGTCCTTCGGCTCGATGTGGTACGGCATAGGATCGACGCCCCAGTGGTTGTAACCCCAGCTCCAGAATTCGAAACGCCCCGTCGCGGTATCAAAGCCCGGCTGGCCGTCGGGCCTGCACATCCCCTTCTCGTATTTGTAGTATTCGGAGTCCCACGGATCGTACTTGTACCCGCCGCGAGCCTGCAGCTCCTCGAAATCCCCCTCGTAGCGCGTACCGCCCTTGGCGTACTGGTCGGTCAGATACCAGGTGGACAGTTCTTTGTCGTCCTTCCACGGCCAGTTTTCCGGCTTGAGGCGCCGACCGAGATCGAGGATTATCTGCTCGTCCGACTTCGCTTCGTAATATCTCGTGCATTTGGAGATCGAGCGCGCCGGCGTCCACCAGGTGCGCACGGCGTTTCGCTCGCAGCTCATCGCGACGGGAAGGACGATGTCGGCGTGAGCGACGGCAGTCGGGGTCATGAAGGGATCGGCGACCACGCAATACGGAATCTTGTTCATCGCCTCGTACATGCGCGGAGCGTCCATGCCGGAGCATGAAAGCGGATTCGCGCTCTGGAGCCAAAGGATCTGGGGCATGAACGGCTCGCCGGTCTCGACAGCATGCAGCAGGGCGTCGGACGACGCGCAGGCAACGATGTCGGAGGACTCGATTCCGGCCGACAGGGTGAGCTTGCCGGCGTAGTTCTCGCGCGGAATCTTGAAGTCGCCGAGGCCGTAGCGCTTCTCGATGTCGAAGGCGCACTTGATAAGCAAGTTGCCGCCGGGGTTGTCGATATTGCCCGTCACGCCCATGAGGTCACAGGCTGCAGCAGTGACGCCGAGTGCCGAAAGCTGCTGCTCGAACGCAAGGCCCCACTGTATCGAAGCGCTTTCAGCCGTGGCGTAGAGGCGCGCCGCGCCGCGGATGTCGTCGGCATCGACGTCGCAGATCTCGGCCGCCCATTCCGCATCTTTGCCTTTCACGGACTCGACAAGCTGCTCGTAGCCGTAGCACCACTTGTCGATGAAGTCGTGGTCGACGAGATCCTCTTCGATGATCGTGTTGAGCATGGCGATTCCGAGAGCGCCGTCGGTACCCGGACGCACCTGCAGCCAGTACTCCGAGCGCGCGCCAAGCCATGTCAGACGCGGATCGATCGAGATGATCTTCGTTCCCATCTGCATGCATTCGACGATCCAGTGCCCGATGAAACCGTCCGCGTTCGATTTAAGGGGCTCGTTTCCCCAGATCATAATGACATCGGGGCGACGGAAGCTCTCATCGGCATAGCGCATCTCGTGCGTTTCCGACACGTCGATGATGGTCATCTCGCCCATCTTCGCCGATGCGCCGATCATACGCGGAAGGTAGCATGCGAAGCCCGTGAATCCGAAGTTGCAGACGTTCGGGGTTTCGAGGGCCGTTGACGCGAACAGCGGAAGCTGCCAGCCGATGTTGCGTCCCGTGCCGTGAACGAACAGGATCGTGTGGGATCCGAACTCCTCTTTCACCTTGTTAACGCGCTCGACGATCTCGTCATATGCCTCATCCCAGGTGATGCGCTCCCACTTGTTTTCACCGCGCTTGCCCGCGCGTCGGAGCGGATACTTCAAGCGGTCGGGGTGGTTCACGGCCTCCACGAGATCGAGGCAGCGCATGCAGAGCTTCCCGCCGTTGAAAGGCGCTAGAGGGTCGCCCTCGACATGGGCGAGCTTGCCCTCCTTGTCAACGTACAGAAGAACGCCGCAGCCGTTGTGGCAGCCTGGCGGGGACCAGTGGTTCGTGCGCGTGACGGTGTATTCCCCCTCTTGCCAACGCCATTCCCCCTCGTGATAGGCCGTTCGATCCACCGAATCGAGATACTCTTGGTAGTCCATTTCCTCCTCCTGTCTTCGAGCCTCGTCTCAACGCCCCGAGAAGGGCGCAGGCAACCATCGCGCCCCGCCGTAGCCGAAGCGCAACGGGAGCTTTCGCTAATGCCGACCCGGTGCGCCAGGGGCCGCAGAGGAGCCTGGAGCTGCGGGCGCAGGGGCGCCGGGAGCCGTGGGAGCGCCGGGTGCTGCAGGCATACCGGGTGCGCCGGGTGCTGCAGGCATACCGGGAGCTGACGGCATACCGGG
>CAZBEP010000017.1:8949-13728 GCA_964490925.1 uncultured Eggerthellaceae bacterium
GGCATACCGGGAGCTGACGGCATACCGGGTGCGCCGGGCATACCAGGCATCGAAGGAACCTCGGGCAGCTTTCCTCCGCACTCGGGACACGCTTTCAGGTCAAGCGAGCATTCCGCGCCACACTTCGGACACTTGTTCGTCATTGACACTGCTGCAGGTCTGAAACACATGGCCTCTCCTTGATCGTTTTAATACTAGTCTTTTTAGTACTATCAAGACGTTTCCACTGTAATACTTTTTGGTATTAGTAAACAAGAGTTGTTACTATTCTAGTTTTGGATAATTATACGCGAAGATTGCTGAGCTGACATTTATTTTGCCTGTTAATATTATTTTTTAAAGGATAATTGTCATAATCACTTATCTAAAAAAAGAATAGTATCTTAGACGATTTAGTACTATTCTATCGGGCTATTTCGTACTGTTTTAATAAGGTCGCTTGGGATATAGCCTTTTAGTCTTATACCAAAGCGACCCTACAGGGAACATCCTCGAGAAAGGCCGGATTATGTGCTTTAGACCAGCAGAAACCGAGCTACCGCCCGTCAATTGCCCCTCGTGCGGAAAGCGAATCAACCGCGTTGCCGGACAACTTCCCACTAAATGTCCTTTCTGCAAGACGCCGACCGATGGCCTCGATGCCCAAGCCCCCCGAAGTTCCGCACCTGGATCGCCTCATGCACCCAGCACGCCGGGTGCGCCGAGCGCGCCGAGTGCGCCGAGCGCTCCCGGCGCACCGAAGCCGCGCAATTGATGGCGCATGCGTGCAACCTGTCAACCAAGATTGCACGTTTATTGCAGCAGAAGCGTTCAGCTCCGCGAACGTCTGCATAGAGAGAAGAGAGAGCACGAGAGAGGAGAGGGTATGTCGGAAAGAGTCATCGATTGCGGTAACGGCATCGTCAAGTGCCGCACCTGTGCGTGGTCGCCTCCCGGGGACCACCCCGTCGGATGTGGGATGTACCTTACCGTCAAAGATGGCCGAGTCGTCGGGGTCGAGGGGGATGCGGATCACCCCATCACGAACGGCCGGCTGTGCGTACGGTGCCTGACCTTGCCCGAGTACATGTACAACGAAAAGCGAATCCTCACACCGCTCGCACGCGATCGGGAGGATCGCGGCAAAGACATGTGGCGCTCCATCACCTGGGATGAAGCCCTCGACATCATCGAAGAGAAAGTGAACTGGATAAAAGCGAACTGGGGAGCGGAGTCGATCGTGGCGTTCCAGGGAACGGGCCGCGAAGCGACCTTGTACAAAACCCCTCTTGCCTACGCGGCGCTCGGCACACCCAATTCATGCTTTCCCATGAGCGGAGACAGCTGCTACGGACCGAGGGTGTCGGTCGCCGACTTTCTCCTCGGCGCAGGCTATCCCGAATTCGACTATGCGGCATATTTCCCCGATCGCTTCGACGATCCTCGCTGGGAATGCCCGAAATATATCGTGATCTGGGGTAAAGATCCGCTTTTCTCGAACCCTGACGGGCTGTTCGGCCATGCGGTTATCGACGTCATGAAGCTCGGGGCGAAGCTTGTCGTCATCGATCCGCGCGTCACCTGGCTTGCCGCTCATGCAGAATACCATTTACAGCTGCGGCCTGGCACCGACGCAGCACTCGGCCTCGGAATGATCAATCTCATCGTCAAAGAAAACCTCTACGACCACGATTTTGTGGAGAACTGGTGCTACGGCTTCGAAGAGCTCGCCGAGCGTGCGGCGGAGTACCCGCTCGACAAGGTGGAAGAGATCACCTGGGTACCCGCAGATCTCATCGCGGCCGCAACCCGCGCCATCGCGACAAGCCATCCATCGACGTTTCTCTGGGGCCTTGCGATGGACACGAACGCCAACGGCACCCAAGCTGGTCAATGCTTCTTGAGCATCGTCGCCATCACGGGCAATCTCGACGTCCCCGGCGGCGTCACCCTTGCCGTGCCTGCAAGCTTCATGGGCAAGTGGCGCTATGAGTGCGCGCAGGAGCTTCCCGAAGGCATGATGGAAAAGCAAATCACCAACCCTCGGTACAAAGGATTTCGCGCGGCGCACAACATCGCCCATCCGGACGAGATCCTCAACACCCTTGAAACCGATAAGCCGTACCCGCTCAAGATGGCGTGGTTCTACGCCACGAACGGCATTGCGAACACGACGAACGCCCAGGGGAAACGCTGGTTCAAAGCTCTGCAGAAGATGGAGTTCAACGTCGTCCAAGACGTATTCATGACGCCTACCGCTATGGGACTGTGCGACCTGTTCCTACCCGTGACGACCTTTGCCGAGCATGACGGCGTCGTGCTCCCCCACTTCGGTCGCAACACGCATATGGTCATGGCGATGAACAAAGTGGTCGAAGTGGGAGACTGCAGATCCGACCTCGAAATCGACTTCCTCGTGGGCAAGCGCCTCAACCCCAAAGCATGGCCGTGGGACAACGTGGCGGACTTTTTCACGGATCAGATCAAACCGCAGCTGGGAATCACCTTTGAAGAGCTGCAGGAAAAAGGCTGGATGCAGCAGAGCTTCGAGTATCGGAAATACGAAAAAGGTCTGCTCCGCGCCGACGGAGAGCCGGGATTCAACACGCCGACCGGACTTGTTGAACTTAAGTCGAGCCTCTATGAGGACTGGGACGAAGACCCGCTGCCGTACTTCCAGGAAAACGCTTTGACGCCGTACAGCCGCCCCGAGCTGGCTGACGAATATCCCCTCATCATGATCACGGGCGGGCGCGAGACGACGTCGTTCCATTCCGAACATCGCCAGGTTCCCTCGCTGCGCGCCATCATGCCCGATCCGCTTGTGCAAATCAACCCGGAAACCGCCGCGAAGTACGGGATCAAGGACGGGGATTGGGTGTGCATCGAGAATCCTCTCGGAAAAGCTATTGAAAAAGCCCAGGTCACACCTATCGTCGATCCGCGCACCATCCACGCGCAGCACGGGTGGTGGTTCCCTGAGCAAGAATCCGAGATGCCGAACCTGAATGGTGTTTGGAAATCCAACATCAACACCCTCATCCCCCACTATGCCATCGGCAACCTCGGTTTCGGAGCCCCGTTCAAAAACGTTCTGTGCAAGATTTACAGAGTCGATAGCCTCGACGCGTTCGGCTCCTTGGATCCCGACACCGAAGAGGGAGCCATCGGCATCGATCCCTCGAGTTACGTTGCGCCGCGAGAGGAGGCTTAAACATGAGCGAATACGCTTTGCTGATCGACTACAAGTACTGCACCGGCTGCCATGCCTGCGAAGTGTCATGCCGCAATGAGCACGATATTCCGCTTGAGGAGTGGGGCATCAAAATAAACGAGATGGGGCCGGTCAAGATGAACGGCTCATGGCTGTGGGACTACGTCCCGGTTCCCTCCGACCTCTGCGATCTCTGCGCCGAGCGCGTTTCGGAAGGAAAAGATCCCGCCTGCGTGCACCACTGCCTCGCTGCCTGCATGGAGCTTGTTCCCATGAACGAACTCTCCCAGAAAATGGCGGAGCACGGCAGGAAGGTAAGCTGTTTCATTCCGTAGGGAATCGTATTCCGCAGCAGGAGAGTCCCGCTCGCTTCTGATGGATGAGGGCTTCGGTGCACCGTCGCGCGCCGAAGCCCTTTTTGATGGAAGAACCGCTCTCTCTGTCAAGCGCAAGGCATTCGCGCCCCCGAACCTCTTGCGGCTTTCCCTGCCCCCCAAACGCCGGTTCGCTCCGCAAGCGCCCGCGCGGCCTTCCTCGAGCGCCCCGCAGGTTTTCCTGAAACTTCCCGGATTCGCCTTTTCTTGCTTTTTCCTGTTCAAATAGTTTTTCTGTAAGGAACCGAGAGGCAAAGAACTAATTTCTTTCAGAATCTTAAACTATACTGAGACGCTATGATGCTCGGTCTATAAGAGAAAAGGCTCTCACCATGAACCCAAGAGAAAGCGAAGTCCTTAAATATGCTGCATCGCTGTACATCGCGATACCCGATTACCTCGCCCAAAAACAAACGAAGCACCAGCTCGGACAAATGCTGGTCGACCTCATCGACGCGCTCGACGATATCGAGTACGCTCGCTCGGGCACCCCGCTGTTCGACATCATCGGCGGAAACACGCCCGGAAGAAGAAAAAAGACCATTCTCGATATAGAGAACACCTACGGCCTGACCGAGCGGGAAGGGCTCGTCCTTCGCTACCTAGCAAACGAGCGCAACCCCACCTACATTGCAAACAACCTCGGAATATCCCCGTCAACGGCAAAGGCGCACAAATACTCGATCTTCAAGAAGCTCGGCATTCATTCATCCGAAGAACTCAAGCGTATGCTCGAAAAAGAGCACAGAGCCATCGCCGACCAGTAGCGCAACAGCGGCGCACGCGAGAGACCATACGAGATCATCGGCTCGCTCTCGACGTTGCCGCCTGCATGTGCTCTTGACATGCGCCGCCGCGCAGCGCGGCCGAGATCCGCGCTTTCAAGCACAAGCGCCGAAAAGGCGGAGGGGTTCTTGCGCGCCGCAACGAGCGAGACACGCCCACCCATCGAATATCCGACGACAGCCGCAGGCGTTCCCCCGCCAAGCCTGCCCATGTATGCGGGCAGCGCGTTCACCAACACCTCAAGAGCATAGCCGGAAGGATTTTCGGGACGCGCCTTCTTTCCCTGTCCGGCCAGCTCGAACGAAACAGAGTCGAATCCGGGCACCGCAAGCCGCCGCCCGACCCCTTACGCCAGGCTTCGGGCGCGCCCCGCCGCGCGCACGCCGTGCCGCGCCGTGTCCGGTTGCGGGCCGTGCGTCCGCCCGC
>CAZBEP010000018.1:0-1380 GCA_964490925.1 uncultured Eggerthellaceae bacterium
TGTAGACGCGGTACTCCACGCTCGGCGCCGTCGCGAGCAGGTCGAGGCCGAACTCCCGCTCAAGGCGCTCTTTCACGACCTCCATGTGGAGCAGCCCAAGGAACCCGACGCGGAAGCCGAAGCCGAGGGCGTGGGAGGTCTCGGGCTCCCACACGAGCGCCGGATCGTTGAGCGAGAGCTTCTCCAGCGCCTCTTTCAGCGGCTCGTACTGGTCGCCCTCGATGGGGAACAGGCCGGTGAACACCATCGGCTTGACCTCGCGGTAGCCCGGCAGCGCCTCGGCTGCGGGACGCTCGGCGAGCGTGATCGTGTCGCCTACCTTCACGTGGCTTGCGTCCTTGAGGCCGGTGACGAGGTAGCCCACCTCGCCGACGGACAGCGCGTCGGCGGGCGTCTCATGCGGGCGGCGCGCGCCGACCTCTTCGGCGGCCGCCTCGACGCCCGTCGCCATCATCCTGATGCGGTCGCCCGCGCGCAGCGTGCCGTCGACGACGCGCACGAGCGCGACGACGCCGCGGTACGCGTCGAAGTACGAGTCGAAGATGAGCGCCTTGAGCGGGGCGTTCGCATCGCCTGTCGGGGCGGGGATCGCATAGACGACGGCCTCGAGAAGGTCGTGGACGCCCTCGCCCGTCTTGCCGGAGGCGAGCACCGCGTCGTCGGCGGGGATCGCAAGCCCGTCCTCGATCTCGCCGCGCACGCGGTCGGGCTCGGCCGCCGGCAGGTCGATCTTGTTGATGAGCGGGACGACCTCGAGGTTCGCGTTCGTCGCCATCATGGCGTTGGCGACCGTCTGCGCCTCGACGCCCTGGGTGGCGTCGACGACGAGCACCGCGCCCTCGCACGCGGCGAGCGAGCGGGACACCTCGTAGGTGAAGTCGACGTGGCCGGGCGTGTCGATGAGGTTGAAGGCGTAGGTCTCGCCGTCGTCGGCCGTGTAGTCGACGCGCACCGCCTGGCTCTTGATGGTGATGCCGCGCTCGCGCTCGATGTCCATCGAGTCGAGGAGCTGCTCTTTCATGTCGCGCGCGGCGACGGTGCCCGTCTGCTCGAGAATGCGGTCGGACAGCGTCGACTTGCCGTGGTCGATGTGCGCGATGATCGAGAAGTTGCGGATGTGGCTTGGGTCGTGGGTCATGCTCCGTCTTTCGTGCGCGCCTTCGTGCGTTTCGGGCGGCCTGCCCGTTCGCGAAGCCGGCGCGAAGGGGGCGACGCGAACTGCCCAAGTGTAGCAGGTCGCGGTCTGCAAGAACAGCGCCGGCGTGGCGGGCCGCCTCTCGCCCGCCCGACAACACCATCGCGGCCGGCATGACGACGGTCGCGATGGTCGCCAACGAAAACGGCCTGCCGGTGATCTGCGGGGAGGTCGTCGTCGCCGGG
>CAZBEP010000018.1:1480-2743 GCA_964490925.1 uncultured Eggerthellaceae bacterium
CGCCGGGGACGCAGGCGCACGCTGCGCTGGGGGGGGCGAAGGCAGAATCACCTACGAGGCTTCCGGCGCCGAGAAAGCCGCCTTGACCGTTTCGCTCCTGCTCAAGAAGTTTGAAGAGGCGCTTGGAGGAGAGTTTTCCAACGACCGCATGCTGCTCGGGTAAGCGGCCCGCGCCGACCCCTCGACGCAACGCCCGTCCGTCGGAGGCGCGCCTGAAACGTCGTTGCCCAGGCAGGCGGCCCGCGCCGACCCCTCGGCGCCCCTCCCCGTGCAGATACGCGGGGCTGCCGTCGCTTCCGACGAAGCCCGAGTCCTCCTCGAGCCTGATCGAGGAAGGCGCGCCCGCGCAGATACCCTCTTCACGCGGATGTCGATCTTTGCTATCATGGGCGGCTGTGTCCAGCGAACGCATGCGGCGCCACGCGCCGCGAGGCCGCAGACGAGGCTGCAACGAGGGCTTGCGAGGCGCTGGGCGACCGTCGAGGTCATGGAAGCGGGAAACCCCGCCGCTTCCGCGCAGCGCCCGCAGTGCGGGCATGTGCCGCACACGGCCGCGCTGCGAAGCCGCGACGCCGCCCGCGGCATCCCTTTCCCGCCATCCCGGTCAGACGCGTTCGGCAGAAAAGCGAAACCGAAGGAGACCGAAGGCATGGCGAACATCAAGAGCCAGAAGAAGCGCAACATCACCAACGAGAAGGCGCGCATGCGCAACCGCGCGGTCAAGGCCGCGCTCAAGACCGCGACGCGCCACGTCAAGGACGCAGTCGCCGAGGGGGACGGCGCGAAAGCCTACGCCGCCGCGCTTGCCGCGTGCCGTCTCATGGACAAGGCCGCCGGCAAGGGCATCATCCACAAAAACCAGGCCGCGAACCGTAAGAGCGGCATCATGAGGCTCGCGAACACCGTCGTGACCGACGCCGACCGCGCCGCGTACGTGAAGCCGGCGCCGAAGCCGCAAAAGACCGGCTCCAAGAAGGCCGCGCGCAAGGCCGCGCGCATCGAAGCCATGAAGCAGAAATCCGCCGAGAAGGCGAAGCGGCGCGAGGAGACCCTGAAACTCGAGAAGAGGGCGGCCGAGCGCAAGGCGAAGGAGGCAGGGGCGGCCGCCGAGTAGCCCCGGCCGACGCCCCGCACGCGCCGCTGAGCGGCTCTGCGGCCTTTCGCATGCTGCCGTTGCCGCAGGGCGCTTCATACGGGAAGCAACGCGCGCTCGTCCCACGGGAAAACCGAGAACGACGGGGGCGGAGGCGCGGAGGGCGGCGG
>CAZBEP010000018.1:2843-7236 GCA_964490925.1 uncultured Eggerthellaceae bacterium
GGGCGCGGCGGGGCGGCGCCACGGATCGACCCCGTTTTCGCCACGAATCGACGGGTAGGGCAGCCTGATCGGGCGTCTGCGGGGGTTTTGCGCTCGATCAGGCGGGTCAGAGCCGAGGCGCGCAGCGGCGATCAGGCGTTTTGCCGGCCGATCCGCGCGCAGCCGCCACATTCCCGCGCGGGCGCGTGCCCTACCCGTCGATTTGCGGCGTTTTTCCGCGATTCGCGTGGCATCCGAACCTCGATGAGGCGAGCGGCGCGCCCCCTTGCGCAGATCGCAGTCTTGCGGACGGCGCGTCAGCGAGCGGGCCGCCCCGTCACGACGCCGAGGAGCCAAAGCCGGAACGCCTCGTCCGGATCGGCGCCGCTTTTCATGGCGCGCTCGGCGTCGCGCGAACTCGACAGGGCGCGCCGCAGCTCGGCGGACGAGAACCCGCAGGCCCAGTCGGAGAGGTTGCGCACGCGCCAGCCGGGCTGGGCGAGCTCTGCGGCGAGGCGCCCCGATTCCCCGCGGGCCGCGAGCGCCTTGGCGCAGACGAGCTCCCGCACGCGCGACGTGCACGTGACGATGAGCTGAAAGGGGGAGGCGGACGGCATGGCGGAAAGCATCGCGAGGCAGGCCCTCGCATCGCGCGCGGCAAAGGCGTTCGCAAGCTCCCACGGCTTCGGCTCGCTCGTGCGCGCGACCATGCGCGCGACGTCGGCATCGGACACGGAGTCGCCGCCGACGTGCGCGAGCGCGATGCGGCGCACCTCCGCGTCGAGGCGGACGGTGTTTTCCCCCACGAGGTCGATGAGCTTTTCCGCGGCGCGCTCGGTAAGGGCCACCCCGTGCTCCCTGCCGAGCGCGCGCACCGTACGGGCAAGCTCCCGGCGCTTCCGCGGCGCGCAGTCGATGACGGCCTGTTTCCCGAGCGCGGCGACTGCCTTGTACAGGCGCGTGTTCTTCGCGAGCTTCCCGGCGACGAGCGAGAGCACCGTCGTCTCGCACGGCGCGGCAAGATACGCGACGACCGCCTCGGAATCGGCCTTCTTGAGCTTGTCCGCGTCGATGACCTCGACGAGGCGCAGCGGCGAGGCGAACGGCAGCGTGTTGCACGCGTTCACGACGTCGGCGCCCTCCGCCGTATCGCCTGAAAACGTCTCGAGGTTGAAGGAGAGGTCTCCGAGAGCCGATATGCGCTCGCGCAGGCGCTTGACGACGGTCTCGCGCATGAACTCGTCCTCGCCTACGACAAGATAGGCGGGCAGCAGCGCGGGAAGTCCCTTCTCGTTCGGCATGCGACCGATTCTAGCGCATCGGGACGACCTCGAGCCGGCTGGGAGAGAATCGGCAGGAGACGTCGCCGGAAAGGTCGGTGCGAAAGACCTCGCACCCGACCTCCGCAAGCGCCGCGAGCGTCTCGGGGGCGGGATGCCCGTAGCGGTTGTCCGCACCGACGCTCACGAAGGCGATCTCCGGGTCGATCGCCGCAGCCGTCTCCGCGTCGAGGGCCGCGCGCGACCCGTGATGGCCGACCTTGTAGAGATCCACGTCGCCGACGCGCCCGGCCTCGACCATGGCGGCAAGCTCTTCGGCCTCCGCGTCGCCGACGAGCAGGGCGGCCCATGCGTCGGCCTCCGTCCCGCCGCGCGCGTACGTGACGAGAAGGCACAGGCTGTCGGCGTTGCCGCCTTCCTCGACGTAGGCGTCCGGCCAGACCACTTCGAGCCCGAAACGGCCGACCGCAATCCGGTCGCCTGCGGAAAGCCCGTCAACGGAACCCGCTACGGCAGCGGCGTCGGCGCGCAGGCCCTCGCAGGAGCCGCACGCGCACGAGAGCGCGTCGCGGGCGAGAAGGACGCGACCCACCTCGACGGCGCGGCCGAGCGCGGACAGCGATCCGCAGTGGTCGTCGTCGGCGTGCGTGATGACGACGGCGTCGAGGCGGGCGACGCCGTGGCGCGCGAGGGCGGCGAGCAACTGC
This sequence comes from uncultured Eggerthellaceae bacterium, assembly GCA_964490925.1. Lineage (GTDB taxonomy): Bacteria > Actinomycetota > Coriobacteriia > Coriobacteriales > Eggerthellaceae > CAZBEP01. Next base: position 4,810 of record CAZBEP010000018.1, read on the forward strand.
GCGTCGTTGGTTCCCGTGTCGACGAGCACGGCCGCACCCGCGCTGCGCACGAGGATCGCGTCGCCCTGGCCGACGTCGAGCGCGACGATCTCGTCGGGCGCGAGGAGCGGGACGGCGCAGGCGACGGCGACGGAAGCGGCCGCAAGGGAGGCGGCAACGCGGAGAAGCGTCCGGCGCGACGGAAGCGGCCAGCGCGCCCAGAGCGCCGCTGCGAGGATGATCGAGCAGGCGACGGCGGGTGCCGTGCCGACATCGGCCGGCACGCACGCGAAAGGGACGGCCGCGCAGGCGCGCGCGACCGCGACGAGGAGCTCCGCGCAGGGCAGCGCGGGCAACAGCGCCCAGGGCGCGGCGGCGGGGAAGGCGGCGGAGACGAGCGCGCCCACCAGCCCGAGGGAGCACGCGGCGCCGAACAGCGGCGACGCGGCGAGATTCGCAGGCAGCGACACGAGGGGCACCTGCGCGAACACGGCGGCAGAAAGCGGCACCGACCCGACCGAGGCGGCGCACGTGAGAGCCGCGCCGTCGCGGACGGCCGCCGGCAGGCGCGGGACGCAGGTGCGCGCCCACGCGCGAAACAGCGGCGAAAGCAGGACGATGCCGGCCGTCGAGGCAGCCGAGAGGGCGAACGACACCGAGGCGGCGCACGGAGGATCTGCGGCCACAAGGGAGACGACGACGAGCGACAGCGCGTTCGCCGAGGCGCCTCTCCTGCCGGCGAACACGGCGGCGAGCCCGCATGCCGCCATGGCCGCCGAGCGCACCGCCGACACCGGCATCCCCGACACGACGAGGTAGGCCGCGATGAGCGCGCCGTTCGCGACGGCCGCCGTCCGCGCGCCCGCCCGAAGCCCGCGAAGCGCGCAAGCCGAAACGCCCGCGACGAGCGAGAGATGCGACCCGGACACGGCGATGACGTGCGCGAGCCCGGATGCCTGGAACGCCTCGTAGACCCCCGTCTCGTCGAGCGGGGCGCGCAGCCCGCACGCGAGCGCCGCGATCGCGCCCCGCGCCTCGTCCGATCCCGGCCCGGAAAGGATCGCGTCGAGCGCCTCGTTGCGCAGCGCCACGAGCGGGCGGTTCGCGGCCTCCGGGCGGCGGAAGGCCGCCGCGTCTGCATCGATCGTCCCGACGATCCCCTGGGAAAGCAGGCGCGCGCCCGACTCCCCCTCCGCCGCCTCGACGCCGCCGCGCACGGTCGCGACGTCGCCGTAGCGCACGTCGCCGACCTCTTCGAGATACGCCCGCAGACGATACGTCTCGCCGCTTTCCGCGCGCGCCTCGACGAGGCACATGCCGCCGTACTGCGTCGCGGACGCGTCCGCAAGGGCGGTAAGCTCCCAGTCGCCGTAGGGCTCCTCGGCGGCCCGAGCCGCCCGATCCTGGGCGGATGCGCCGGACAGAAGCCCGACAGCGCATCCGAGTGCGGCTCCGAGCAAGAAGCCGAGCGCGAGGCGCACCGGGCGCGACCCTCGGAATGCGGCCGTGGCGACGCCGAACGCTGCGGCTGCGGAAAGCGATCCGAGCGCTGCAGCGAAGCAGGTCTGCGCCGGCACCCCTGGGGCGGCCGTCACGGCGACGGCACAGGAAAGCCACAGCCCGAGCGCAACGAGCGCGAGAGGCGGCAGCGAGGGGCGCACCGCCCCGGCGGCGCCGTCGAAGCCCATCCCCGCCCCGGACGCCTGCACGAAGGCCGCAGCGGCCCCCGCTGGGCGCCGTCCGCTCATACGCAGATGGCGTCGGCAAGATCGGCGTACTTCGCGTCTCCGATTCCCGAAACGCGCTTGATGTCCTCGGGCGAGGCGAACGGCCCGTTCGCCTCCCTGTCCGCGATGATCTTCGCCGCCGTCGCAGGCCCTATGCCGGGCAGCGTGTCAAGCTCCTCGGCCGTCGCGGTGTTGATGTTCACCTTCCCGCCCGTCGTCCCCGTCGACGCCTCCGTCGCCGTCGCGGCAGCCTCCCCCTCGGTCGGCACGGCGATCTGCTCGCCGTCCGAGACGATGCGCGCGAGGTTGACTCCGTCGGAAGACGCGCCCTCGGAAAGCCCTCCCGCCGCCGCGACCGCGTCGGCGACGCGCGAGCCCTCTGGAAGCTCGTAGAGCCCGGGGGAAGTAACGCAGCCGGTCACGTGCACGAATACGGTCTGCACCACGTCGTCGGCCTCCGATGCCGCTTCGGCCTCGTCGATCAGGGCCTCTTCGTCCGCTGCGTCGGAATCGGCCGAAACGAGCTCGAACGCGGGAGCCGACGCCACGGCGCGGACGGCGACGAGCGCGGCGACCGCGACGGCGACGGCGACGATCCCGAAGGTGGCGGGACGCGCCCGAACGGCGGAGGCGATCCTTCGAAGGTTCATGGCGGCTCCTTTCGCTGTTTCGAAAGCAGCCCCACCGTAGCGCTTCGATATGGTCGGAAAGCTGACGCGCA
>CAZBEP010000018.1:7336-13603 GCA_964490925.1 uncultured Eggerthellaceae bacterium
GTTTCGAAAGCAGCCCCACCGTAGCGCTTCGATATGGTCGGAAAGCTGACGCGCAACCGCCGCCGAACGTGCGCCCGGGCTTCCTCCGCCCGCCGCCGAACGTGCGCGCTACCGCCGGTACGGCGGGCAGGCGTAGTCGCGCACGTCGGCATCCTCGGCGATGCGGCCGACCCACTCCGCCCAGGGGTACGCCGCCTCCGCCTCTTCGACGGCCGCGAGCCTCGCGTGCGTCTCGGGGCTGCGCGGCATGAAGAGCGTGCAGCAGTCGGGCGCGTCCTCCGAGGAGATGTCGAAGGTGCCGAGCCGTTGCGCGTCCGCGATGATGTCGAGCTTGTCCGTTCCGATGAGCGGGCGAAACACCGGCATCGACACGACCGCGTCCGTCGCCCGGATGTTGTCGAGGGTCTGCGAGGCCACCTGCCCGAGGCTTTCCCCCGTCACGAGCGCGCCGGCGCGCTCCTGCTCGGCGATGCGCTCGGCGACGCGGAACATGAGCCGGCGGTACAGCACGACCCGCAGCGCGGGCGGGCACGACGCGGCGATCTCGCGCTGGTAGTCGCCGAACGCGACGGTGTAGACGCGGGCGATGCAGCCCGACCGCTCGAGCACGCGGGCGATGTCGCCGACGAGGTACTCGCTCGCGTCTGAGGTCTGCGGGCGCCCGGAGAAGTGTACGCCGATGCAGACGGCGCCGCGCCGGGCCATCCGCCACAGCGCCACGGGCGAGTCGATGCCCGAGGACAGCAGCGCGACGAGGCGCCCCGACGTCCCGACGGGCAGGCCGCCGACGCCGCGGACGCTGCGGGCGTAGAGGTAGGCGGCCTCCTGCACGACCTCGCACCCGACGGTAAGGTCGGGAGCCTTCATCTGGACGCGGGCGGCGGGGAAGGCGTCTGCGAGCGCACCTCCGATGATGCGGTTCATCTCCATGGAGTTCGTCGGGAAGTCGGTGTGGCTGCGCCGCGCCGCCACCTTGAACGACGAGAACGGCCCCGCCTCGGCCATCGCCTCGATGCCGGCCTCGGCCATGACGTCGAGATCGCGGCCGCACTTGAATCCGCACGACACGCGCGCGACGCCCGGTACGCGCGCGAGCGCGTCGGCGACGGCGACCATGCGGTCGCGGTCCGTGCCCTCGCGCAGGTAGACGCACAGGCGGCCCGCGATGCGCCGAACCGCCGCGACAGGCTCGCCGGCAAGCAGGGCCTCGATGTTTTTGAGCAGGCGCGTCTCGAAGGCGGCGCGGTTGTTCCCCTTGAGGCCGATCTCGTGGTAGTGGACGAGGCAGATGCGTTGGTAGCCTGACATGGCGCTCCTAGACATGCAAGGGCGCGCGCGGAGTCCGACTCCGGCGCGCGCCCTCTCTGGAAAACCGGCTGCTAATGCTTCGTGACGTCGATCGACGCGGGATCGTAGGACACGTCGCCGCGCGCGATCTCGCCAAACGCGATGGTGAGCGGCTTCGTCTCGTTCGCGCGGGCGATCTCGACCGCCGTCGAAAGCTGCATTGCGCGGTCGCGCTGGCCGCGCATCATGTCGTTGATGTCGTGCGCGCGCTTTGAAGCGAGCGTGCACAGCAGGAAGCGGTCGTTGTCCGCCTCGTCGAGCAAGACGTCGATCTTTGGGTCGATAATGCTCATACCTGGTTGCTCATGCCTTTCCGCCTGGACGTCACAAAGCCGACGAACTCCGACGCCGCCGACTCGAGGTCGTCGTTTACCAACCGCTTATCATACTCCATCTTGCGAGAAAGCTCCACCTTCGCGGTCTCGAGCCGGCGGGCGATGGCCTCTTCCGTCTCGGTTCCGCGCTTCCTCAGACGATCTTCGAGCACCTCGAGCGAGGGCGGCTCTACGAACACGAGCGTCGCCTCCGGCATGTTCTCGCGCACCTGGAAGGCGCCTTGAACCTCGATCTCGAGAACCACGTCACGACCTGCGGCGAGGCGCGACTCGACAGGCTCGCGCGGCGTGCCGTAGCGGTTCCCCGAATATTCCGCCCATTCAAGAAAGCCGTCCGCTTCGACGAGCTCGTCGAAGCGTTCGCGCGTCAAGAAGATATAGTCCCGCCCGTCAACTTCTCCGGGACGGGGATCGCGAGTCGTTGCGGAGACCGAAAGCCAGCATGAGGGAACATCCGCGAGCAGGCGCCCCACCAACGTGCCTTTGCCCGCGCCCGACGGGCCGGACACGACGAACAGGCGCCCCCGCGCCACGCTTAGCCCAGACGCTCGAGCAGCGCCGCACGCTGGCGCTCGCCGAGCCCGCGCAGACGACGGCTCTCGGCGATCTGAAGCTCCTTCATGACCTTCTCGGCCTTCGCCTTGCCGTAACCGGGAAGCGTCTCGATAAGCGTCGACACCTTCATGCGGCCGACGATAGGGTCGTCCTTCATGTTGAGCACGTCTTCGAGGGAGAGCTTCTTGCCCTTGAGTTCTTCGCGGATCTGGGCGCGCTTGATGCGTGCGGCCTTGGCCTTTTCGAGTGCTGCCTGACGCTCTTCTGCGGTCAGCTGAGGAATAGCCATTACACCTCTCCTTTGTCTGCCGGCTCTGTACTGGCGACCACCGGGTTGCTCCGTGTTCGCATGGGACGCTCCGCATGTGACCAGCATTGTAATCTGCGGCGCGGCGCCGTGGCCACGAATCGAATGGGTTTCGGTAGAAAAAACCAGAGCTTCACCAAAATCTTAAGCCCTCATTGCCGCTGCGGCAACCGCCCGAGCGGGGTCGGGAGCGGGCTACGCGAGCGACGCCGCGACGGCCTCGAAGGCCGCGACGGGATCGGGCGCCTGCGTGATCGGACGGCCTATCACGATATGGGAGGCGCCGGCCTCGAATGCCTGTGCCGGAGTCGCCACGCGGCTCTGGTCGCCCGCCGCAGAACCGGCGGGGCGAACGCCCGGCGTCACGACGAGCGCCTGGGCGCCGAGGGTCGCGCGCAGAGATGCGGCCTCGCGAGGCGAGGCGACCACGCCTTCGAGGCCGGCTGCCGAAGCAGCCCGCGCGAGGAAGAGCACCTGCTCGTCAAGCGGCCGCGCGCAGCCCGTCGCGGCGAGGTCGTCCTCGCTCATGCTCGTGAGCACCGTGATGGCGAGCAGCGCCGGCGCCTCGGCGCCGGTCTCGGCCGCCGCCCGCACGGCTCCGGCGCGCGCGGCGGCCATCATGGCCGTCCCGCCGGCGGCATGCACGGTCAGCATGTCCGCGCCGCTCAGGGCGGCCGCGTATGCCGCGCCCTCGACCTGGTGCGGGATGTCGTGGAGCTTGAGGTCGAGGAACACCTTGAGGCCGAGCCCCTTCATGTCCCGCACGACGGCCGGCCCTTCCGCATAGAACAGCGTCATGCCGACCTTCACCCACGAGGCGCGCCCCGAAAGCCCCTGCGCGACCTCGTAGGCGTCCTCGCGCCCGCAGTCGAGCGCGACGATGACGCGGTCCTTCCGCTCGACGGCAGAAAAGCTCGCTAGCATTGCAGACCTCCGATCAGCTCTCTTACGTCCGAGACGCCCTGCTCCTCGCAGTAGCGCCCGATCCCCTCGAGGACCTCGACCGGCGCGCGGGGGTTTGCGAAGGTCGCCGTGCCGACGGCGACGGCCGTCGCGCCGGCAAGCAGGAACTCGACCGCGTCCTCCCCCGTCGAGACGCCCCCCATCCCGAGGATCGGCACCGACACCGCCTTCGAGCACTCCCACACCATGCGCAGCGCGACGGGCTTGACGGCAGGACCGGAAAGCCCCCCGACGACGCGCGCGAGCTTCGGGCGCCGCGTACGCGCGTCGATCGCCATGCCGAGCAGCGTGTTGATGAGCGACACCGCGTCCGCGCCCGCCGCCTCGACCGCCCGGGCGATCTCGGCCACATCGGTCACGTTCGGCGTGAGCTTCGCAATGAGCGGGCGGGTCGTGGCCGCGCGGCAGGCGCCGATCACGGTCGCGGCCGCGTGCGGGTCGCAGCCGAACGCCATGCCGCCCGCATCGACGTTCGGGCACGAGATGTTGATCTCGTAGGCATCGCAGGCGCCGGCCTCCTCGAGCGCCCGGACGACGGCGACGTACTCCTCGACGCTGTGGCCGGACACGTTCACGATGACCGGCACGTCCTGCGTCGCAAGCCACGCGAGGTCGCCCTTGACGAGCGCCTCGACGCCGGGGTTCTGCAGCCCGATCGAGTTGAGCATGCCCGAAAGCGTCTCGGCGATGCGCGGGGAGTCGTTGCCCTCCCAGCCGTGCAGCGACACGCCCTTCGTCGTGATCGCGCCGAGCCGCGAGACGTCGAAGAAGTCGGCGTACTCCCGCCCTGCGGAGAACGTGCCCGACGCCACGGTGACGGGGTTTTTCATGGGAAGCCCGCCGAGGTCGACGGCGAGAGACGCCCCGGCCATCACCACACCACCTCCGCCGCGTCGAATACCGGCCCGTCCACGCAGGCGCGCCGCTTGCCCGCCTTCGTGTCGACCGTGCACGACAAACAGGCGCCGACGCCGCACGCCATCCGCCGCTCGAGCGACACCGCGCACGCGATGCCGGCCGCCGCGCACGAGGCCGCGACGATGCGCATGAGCGGCTCCGGGCCGCACACCGCGACGAACCCGTAGGCGCCCGTCGCAAGCGCCTCGTCGACGAGCGAGGTGCAAAACCCCGCGCGCCCGAAGCTGCCGTCGTCGGTCGAGCAGGACACGCCCCGGCCGAGCAGCGCCTCGTAGCGGCCGCAGCACACGAGCGCCGCGGCGGTCTGCGCGCCGAGCACGACGTCGACCTCGCGGCCGGCCTCGACGAGCTGCTCGCAGAACAGGTAGAGGGGCGCCGCGCCGACCCCTCCGCCGACGAGCAGGACGCGCCCGTCGGCCTCCGGGACGCGCCAGCCGCGCCCGATCGGCCCCATGACGTCAAGCTCGGCGCCGATCGGCAGTTTTGCCAGCCGCTCCGTGCCCACGCCGACCGTCTGGTACAAAAGCTCGATCGAGCCGTACGCCACGTCGCGCGCATACACGGAAAACGGGCGGCGGAGCAGGTGCTGGTCGAGTCCCGGCACGCGCACGTGTACGAACTGTCCGGGCTTAACGGCCCGGGCGATCTCGGGCACGCGCAACTCCATCACGTGAAGGCGCGGCCCGACGGCCGACGCGCTCGCGATGCGCGCCGTGCAGTCTCTCACGGCCATGCTCACCCCTCCCACTGCGGCAGATCCTGCAGCGCGACGACGTCGATCCTGCGCGCGCGGCACGTCTCGAGCCCTGCGACCATCGCCTGCGCGCCCGCGAGCGTCGTCACGTGCGTGACGCCGTGGCGCACGGCGGCGGTGCGGATCTCGTAGCCGTCGCCGCGCGTGCGCGTGCCGAACGGCGTGTTGATGATGAGCGTGATCTCGCCCGAGGCGATGCGCTCGACGACGTTGGAGCCGCCCTCGTGGATCTTGCGCACCTCCTCGCATTCGACGCCGGCGCCGCGCAGCGTGCGCGCCGTGCCCGTCGTCGCGACGACGTGGAACCCGAGCCGTTCGACGTCGCGCGCGATCGAAGAGATCGCACGCTTGTCGCGGTCGCACACCGAGACGAATGCCGTGCCGCCCTCCGGCAGCGAGTAGTCGATCGCGAGCTGCGTCTTGGCGAACGCCGCCGGGAACGTGCCTGCGATGCCCATCACCTCGCCGGTCGACTTCATCTCCGGGCCGAGCACGATGTCGGTGCCGGGGAAGCGCCCGAAGGGCATGACCGCCTCCTTGACGCAGAAGTAGTCGAGGCGCCGCTCGTCGTCGGGAAGGCCGAGGTCGGCAAGCTTCTCCCCCGCCATGATGCGCGCGGCGATCTTCGCGAGCGGCACGCCGGTTGCCTTCGAGACGAAGGGCACGGTGCGGCTCGCGCGCGGGTTCGCCTCAATCACGTAGATGACCTGGTCTTTGATGGCGAACTGGATGTTGATGAGCCCGATGACCCCAAGGCGCAACGCAAGCCGGCGGGCGATCGAGCGAAGCTGCGAGGCGATGGATTCCGACAGCGAGAAGGGCGGCGTGCAGCAGGCCGAATCTCCCGAGTGGATGCCCGCCATCTCGATATGCTCGAGCACGCCGCCGACGTAGACCTCCTCGCCGTCGCAGAGCGCGTCGAGATCAACCTCGATGGCACCTTCGAGGAAGCGGTCGAGGTAGACCGGATGCTCCGGCGAGACGCGCACGGCCTCTCCCATGTACTTCTCGAGCTCCGCTGCGTCGTAAACGATGGCCATCCCCCGCCCGCCGAGCACATAGCTCGGGCGTACGAGCAGCGGAAAGCC
>CAZBEP010000019.1:0-5949 GCA_964490925.1 uncultured Eggerthellaceae bacterium
CGTCGGGTTTTCGAGTTGCCCGAAAACTGCGGCTCGGGAGGAGTTAGCCACGGCTTGGGAGGAATCCCGGCTCGCGCACGCATAGGAGGTCTTGCGGAGGCCCATAATCCACGGGTTGGGAGGGAGCCTGTTCGGTTTAGGAGGAGTTAGCCACGGCTTGGGAGGGCTTTCGGGGCGTCGAAACTCCGCGACCTGGGGAAATGCTGCGAACGATCCGCGCCAACGGCTCATGCGGGATGGAGGATTCTCCCAAACCGGAAATTATGGGCTTTCACGAGGCCCCCCATGCGTGCAGGAGACCCCCTCAGCCCTTCTGCGGTTTCCGCGTCCCTCGTGCGCGCCCTTCGGGTCGTCGGGGGCTTTGCGGATGCGGGAAGGCTGCAATCCGGAGAGCGCGCATACGTACGCGCCTGCGAGGATGCCGGCCATGCTTTCTACAGGCGCAGGAGGGCTGCGGCTCGGAGGGCGCGGGGAGCGAGGCGCGGCAACGGCTCCCGAGGCCGCATCGCAGTGCGCGGCAACGGCTCCCGAGGCCGCATGCATCCGTGGCGCCGCAGGTGTCTGCGGCGTGCGCGCGGAGCGCGTCGGGCGTGTGCTGTCTTTCTCTTGAAGAGCGCTTCACGCGTATCGGCGCGGTGCGGGCGCTTTGCTACAATACGCCCCACGGTATCCCTACCGGTTTTCCGTCGAAAGGACATCTCAGGATGAACATCGTTCTTTTGGGTGCGCCGGGTGCCGGCAAAGGCACGCAGGCGGCCAAGCTCATCGAGGAGTTCGGCACTCCCCACATCTCTACGGGCGACATGCTGCGCGCCGCTGTGAAGGCCGGCACGCCGCTCGGGCAGAAGGCGAAGTCGTACATGGACGCCGGCGACCTCGTGCCCGACGACGTCATCATCGGGCTCGTGACCGAGCGTCTGCAGGAACCCGACACCGAGGCAGGGTTCATTCTCGACGGCTTTCCGCGCACGTCCGCCCAGGCGGTCGCCCTCGACGCCGAGCTTGCGAAGCTTGATCGCCCGCTCGACGCCGCGCTGCTCATCGACGTCGACTCCGAGGTCATCGTCGGACGCCTCACGTCGCGCCGCATGTGCAAGGAGTGCGGCCATATCGGGTCGATTGCGGATGCAGGCTGCCCGAAGTGCGGCGGCGAGATGTACCAGCGCGACGACGACAACGAGGCGACGGTTCGCAACCGCCTCGATGTCTACGAGAAGTCGACCTCTCCGCTCATCGACTACTATCGCGGCTGCAACCTGCTCGTTTCCATCGACGGCGACCGCGACCCCGATGTCGTCTACGCCGACGTGAAGCAGGCGCTCGCCACGTAGGCTTCGCGCCGCGCGACGACCGGGCGGACGCCCGGATGAGACCGGAACGCCCGCAGGCGCTTGCGCTTGCGGGCGTTTTTGCGCGGTGCCGGAATGGCGCGTTATCTTATGGGCGGGAGTCCCTAGCGCGCCCGGCAGCGGGAAGCGCATAGCTAAGTGCAAGGGCGTCCGCCGCAGGGTGGAATCTGAAAAGCTGCAGGAGGCAAGCCCCCGGCCTGACGAACGGGAACCGCATCGGGCGCAAGCGGACGGGCAAGGCTGCCGAACAGGTCGAAGCCCCAAAGCTGCACAGAAGCCTACGGCGTGAATGCGGCAGGTGGATGGAGGGAAAAAACGCGGCTTGCCTCGGGAAGTCTCGCAGACGCAGCGAAATCGCCTTTTCGGCTCTCTCGTGCATGTGGGCGCCGATTGCGTATTCGTGGTGGCTCTACTGAACCGATGAGATTGGCGTATGGAAGAGCTTTTTCGATATATCAGGTAATGCAATACGGAAGCGCGTTCGTCGTCCTTGCTCTTATGATCGTTGCACTTGTTCTGGTCGTTCGCGAGCGAAAGGATGATGGATCCGCATGAGGACTGTCGGTTGACGGGGCTTGGTCTGCGCATTGGCAAGGAGGTTGCGGAGAGATGTCAACGAAATACCGAAAAGCTCATGGTGCGCACTCTGCTGAAATGAAAGAAAGAAAACAGAGTCTAACGGTATTAAGCAGAGTGCTTGTAGCGCTCGGGGCATTGGCTCTCGCGTCGGTGGTAGTGCTTGCCGTGGATCTTGTCGTGCGTGCGGCGTATCTCGGGGAATCGCCTTTGTCGGGATCGTCGTTCGGCTTCTCTCTTTCGCGCTATGCGATAGCTAATCAGATGGCGTTTGTTCCGCTTATCGTTGCCGGTGTCGCAATGCGAAGGAATCGCCATTGCGCCGTGGCGGTGCTCCTAGCGGCTTGGGTCGTGGGGGCTTTGATCCCGATCGCGTACACGTACGCGAGCACATCTCATTACGAGAGCTTTTGGGATGTTCATCCGCTGAATTACGGAAGCGTTTTCGGGCTTGCTGTTGTCGTTGCGGCGGCTCTTGTCGTCGTCGGCGTTAGCAGGGCGGCTGAGCGGAGGTCTTTGCTGGCTTCGGATGCTCAAGCCGAGAATCATGGCGGTGATGGCTCCATTGGTGGGAATATGGCGATGAGACATTGCGATATGCTGAGGTCATTTGCAAAGTCGAAAAACGGGGTTGAGGTGGCAGTCGAGGGGGAAAGCATGTCCCCGTCGCTCGTTTCGGGCGATCGCCTCATGCTTGTTTGCTGCGATGGGGACATGTCTCTTGGCGATATCGTAATGTATCCCGGAAGGCACGGCGGCCACCCGGTCGTTCACAGGATCGTCGGCGAAGCGGGCTCTTGTTACCACGCTATGGGAGACAATTCTCTAAAGTGCGATCAAGTGACGCATTCGGAGCTTGTTGGGAAGATAGCGGCTGTCAACATCGGAGAGGTGTGGCATCCTGTGTCTGCCGGGTTGGAACTGTCGGCTGACATTGCGAAACTCGGTTTCCGAATCTCCGAGCTGGTGAAAGACGGCGCCATCGAGCAGTCGTCGCTAGCGGAATCCCTGTGCAGGCAAAGAACGTCTACGTGCAGGCAATGGAGGTCTTGCCTTGAAGCCGCAATGGGTGTGTAGTGGGATCTGCTATGGAGGCGTCTGTTATGGAGGCTCGCTTGAGTTGGGGGACGATAATCGCGCTTGACGGCTCCTTTTCTCATCGAAAGGGCTATGCTGTACCCTGTATCCGCAATGCTCAGGGGGCGGATCAGAGGGGGCACGTGGGCGCGCCTGCCTGTGCGAGGAAGGAACATGGATGAAGGCTCTGCTCGAAGGCTCGAACGCCTATTGGAGGTTTGCGGGCGCCTGCACCCAGTGCGGGCACTGCACGGGCGCATGTGCGTCGCTCACATCGGCGGGACTGTCGCTCGGCGGCATCGCGAAGTCGCTGCTCGCCGCGCAGCGCGCGTCCTCGACACCGGAAGAGCTCGCCGCGAACGTCGCCGGCGACGCGCAGCTCGTGCGGGCGGTGCGCGGCTGTTTCTTCTGCACCTCGTGCAAGAACACCTGCTTTGCGCACAACGACGTGTGCGACCTTATCTATCATGCGCGAGTCGATTTCCAGAGCCTCGGCCTCATTGAGCGTGCGGCGTGGTCGAGCGTGCTCGTCGACGAGGAATGGGACATCTTCACCGCCTACCGCGCCATCTACGGCATCGGGTATGCCGACCTCACGCGCCACGTAGCGCACGAGGGGCACGATGCCGAAAGCGGGTTCGACACGGCGTTTTTCCCCGGCTGCTCGCTCGCGGCGTACGGGTCTGAGCTCACGCGCGAGATCTTCGGCGCGATGGAAGAGCTCGGCGGGCGCGTGACGATGATCGACAGATGCTGCGGCTCGTCGCTCAAAAGCGCCGGCTTCTTCAGCCGCGCGGAGGCGCTGTGCGACCGCAACGCCGACGAGCTCGTTGCGTCGGGCGCGAAGGAGCTCGTGTGCGTGTGCCCTGGCTGCGCGAACGACATGCGCAAGGCGCTCGAGCGTCGCGGCATCGACGCGAAGGTGCGCCTGCTTGCCGGATGGCTTGCCGAACGGGGCTTTGCGGCGCGCCGCCCCCTGCCCGCCGGACCGATCTGCCTGTCGAAGTCCTGCCAAGATCGCGACGGCTCATACGTGGATCAGACGAGGGCGGCGCTCGGCCTGGCCGAGGCAGACATCTGCACGATCTTTCGCGGATGCTGCGGCGCGGGCGGCGCCGTGAGCGCCTACGACCCGGCGCGCCAGGCCGAACAGGCCGACGGGAAGCTCTCGTTCGCCCCCGACGGCGCCACGGTGGTTTCGATGTGTCCGACGTGCGCCTACACCTACGCGTTCCGCCTTATGGAATCGGGCCGCCCGGTGGAAAACAAGCACTACGCGGAGCTGCTTTTCGAGAGCCAGTTCGATTGGGATACAACGTTTGCGCAGCTGAGCGGCATGTGGTCGGGCGAGTACGGCCCTTGGCTCGCGAACGTGTTCGCATAGGGGAGGCGGAGCAGACGATGATCGAGACGACGAACGGGGCCTGCGTGCTGCCCGTGTGCATCGTGGGCTACGGCACGGCCGGTGTGAACGCGGCGATCGCGCTGCGCGGCGCCGGCTACGAAGGCGAGATCCACGCGTTCTCCGACACGGAGATTGCGCCGTACAGCCCGATCCTCACCTCGTACTATGCGGGCGGCGAGAAAACGTATGCCGAGTGCTTTCCGTGGGGCGACGAGGATCTCGCCGAGCTCGGCGTCACGGTGCATGCCGGTGCGCGCGTCGTCGGGCTTGACCCGGCGGCGCACCTCGTCCGTACCGGAGCGGGGGAGGAGTTCTCCTATCGGAAATGCGTGGTCGCCGTGGGCGCGCGCCCGCAGACCTCCGGGTTCCCTGCGGTGGACGGCTACGATCCGCTCGTGCTGCGCACGATGGGCGACGCCGAGCGCATGAAGGCCGCCTTTTCGGCGCCGGCGTGCAGGCGGGTGCTCGTGAGCGGTGCGTCGATGGTCGCGCTCAAAAGCGTCGAGGCGGCGCTTCGGTGCGGCTGCGAAGTGTCGCTTGTCGGTATGAACGACCACGTGCTCGACTACAGCGCGTCGCCCGAGACGGCGGCGCGCTTCGAGCGCGGTCTGGCGGACCAGGGCGTCGCAATGCGGTTCGGACAGGCTATCGCGGACGTGCGCCTGCTCGGCGAGGGGGCGGAGGGAGGCCGTCTCGAGGTGAGGTACTCCGGGGGCGGCGTGGGGCGCTACGACGAGATCGTGGTCGCCCACGGCGTGCGGCCCGACCTTTCCTTCGTCGCGGAGGGCTCGCTCGACACCGATTGCGCGCTCATCGTCGACGAGTTCATGCGTACGAGCGACCCGGACGTCTATGCGGCCGGCGACTGCGCCCAGGCGCTTGAGCTCGTGTCGGGCGAGAAGCGCGTGCTCGGCATTTGGAGGACGGCCGCGCTGCAGGGAGCGGCGGCCGGCACGGCGATCGCGGCGGAGCTTGCGGGGAGGGCTCCTGCCGCCGAGGCCGCCTACCGGGGCGCCATCGCGACGAACACGATCGCCGTGAACGGGACGCTGTTCATTTCGGCGGGGGATTCGCTTGCGGCAGAAGGCGATCGCGTCGAGGTTCGCGAGGACGACGCGATGACGCTCGCTTGCATCTGGCGGCCGGATGCCGCCGAGGCGTCGGGCGAGCGGCTCGTCGGTTTCAGCCTCGCGTGCGACACCGACGAGCCGGGCGGCGTCGCCTACGACATCGGCGCCATGCTGAGCCTGCGCATCGAGGAGGGCTGTCAGGAGGGCTGTCGGATTTAAGGAAACGTGATCGATTGCCTTCGTCCGGATTCGCGCCGCGCCGCGATGCTTAGGGCTCGAAGTCGAAGCGAGGCGCAGTGGTCGATGAGGCTTAAGCGCCAGGCGCCCGGCACGGGGTGGGGGCGGGCGGGATGAATTGATCAGCGTTTCCCTGGGGCTTTAGCGCCGCGAGGGGGCTGCGCCGCCCGCAAGTGGGAAGGTGCCGTCTGCTCCGACGCGCAGGGAGCGTTTCTGTCTGCCGAAAATCCTGCGT
>CAZBEP010000019.1:6049-13467 GCA_964490925.1 uncultured Eggerthellaceae bacterium
GCGCGGGCGGGCGCCCTCCCTCCGTAGCGAGCCTCCGCTTAGGACGCGGCCCTGCGCGCTTCGGGCGGAACGGGGCGCGCCTCGCACGCGGCATCGTCGCTCTTCTCCGCCTCTTCGAGGCGCGCAGCAAGTTCCTCCACTGATCGAGGAAACGACACGAGCTGCGCGTTGCGCGCTTCGATGAAATCCGCTGCCAGCATTTCGCCGAGAAACGCCGCAAGGTGGTCGTAGTAGCCGTCGATGTTCAAAAGGTAGCACGCCCGATTCGAGAATCCGAGCCGGATGCGCGACATGATCTCGGAAATCTCCTCGAGCGTGCCGAATCCGCCCGGAAGCGCGACGAACGCCTCGCCCAGTTCGATCATCTTCGCCTTGCGCTCCGCCATCGTCTCGACCACGAACAGCTCGGTGAGGTCGTGCTGTGCGACGCCCGCCTCGATGAAGAACCGCGGCTCGACTCCGTAGACCGCGCCGCCCCCGTCGAGAACGGCGCGCGAGAGCTCGCCCATCAGCCCCACGGAGCTGCCGCCGTACACGAGCGCATGCCCGCGTGCTGCGAGCCAGGAGCCAAAGGCGCGGGCGGCCTCGGCGAAGCGCGGGTTCGACCCGCCGCTCGATCCGCAATATACGACAACGTTCATGCCCGCTCCTCTATCGCGCGTTCGCGCCGCTCACGGCGCCTGCGAGCCGTCGCCCTCGACATAGACGCCCTCCTGCCTGAACACGGTGGAGAACGTGCGGAAGAACACCTTCGCGTCGAGCGCGAAGCTCAGGTTGCGCACGTAGTACACGTCGAGGGCGAGCCGGTCGTGCCAGGGCAGCGAGTTTCGCCCGTACACGGCGGCGTATCCCGTGATCCCGGGCTTCACGCACAGCTTCTCGCGCTCGTCGCCGCGGTACAGCTCCACCTCGCGCGCAAGGTCCGGCCGCGGCCCGACGACGCTCATCGTGCCGTTGAGCACGTTGATGAACTGGGGGAACTCGTCGAGGCTCGTGCGGCGCAGGAACGCGCCGACCTTCGTCATGCGCGGGTCGTCTGCGCCGTTGTAGGTCGATCCGTCCTCCATGACGAGGTCGGGGGCGCCCACGCGCATCGAGCGCAGCTTGTACATGGTGAACATCTTCCCGTCCTTGCCGACGCGCGGGGCGTTGTAAAAGATCGGCCCGCTGTCCTCGCGGCGGATCAAGGGGCCTGCGATAAGCAGGAGCAGCCCGAGAAAGGGCATCGCGACGATGGCGATCGCGATGTCGAGCGCGCGCTTCACGAACCGGGGATATATCACGCGCCGCCCCCTGCGTCGACCTCGGCGAGTCGGCGGGCGAGCACGGCGCACACGTAGTCGACGTCCTCGTCGGACAGCAGCGTGTGGAGCGGCAGCGTGATCTCGTTTTCGAACTGCGCGAGCGCGTTCGGGAAGTCCTCGATGCGAAATCCCAGGTTCCGATAGGCGGACAGCAGGGGCAAAGGCTTGTAGTGCACGTTGGTCGCCACGCCGTCGGCGGCCATGCGCTCGATGAGCTCGTCGCGCTGGCTCCGCGTGCGGCCGGGCAGCCGCACGAGCATGAGGTGTGCCGAACTCCGGAAGCCCGCGCCCTCGTGTGCGACGCCTTCGAGGCCGAGTCCGTCGAGCGCGCAGGCGTAACGGCGCGCGATCGCATGGCGGCGCGCGAGGAGCGTATCGTAGCGGCGCAGCTGGGCGAGGCCGAGCGCGGCTTGGACGTCGGTCATGTTGCACTTCCAGCCGGGGAAGGCGACGTCGTATTCCCAAGCGCCCGCCTGCGTCTTTGCGAGGGCGTCCTTCGTCTGCCCGTGGAGCGAGAACAGCATGAAGTCGCGGGAGAGCGCGTCGCCGTCGATACCGAGGCCGGGCCGCCAGACGGCCGCGCCCCCTTCGGCGGTCGTGAGGTTTTTCACCGCGTGAAAGGAAAACGTCGACAGGTCGGCCGCCTGCCCGCTGCGCCGCCCGCCCCGCTCGGCTCCGAGCGAGTGCGCCGCGTCGGCCACGACGGCGACGCGGCCGATCGCGCGCTGTCGATCGGTTCGCGGCTCCCAGAGGCCGCGGCGCGCTTCGAGCACCTCAAAGACGGCATCGTAGTCGCACATGACGCCGGCGACATCGACGGGGACGACGGCGCGGGTGCGCGGCGTGACGGCCGCGGCGAGCGCGTCGGGGTCCAGCTCGTAGCTTCCCGGCGCGACATCGACGAGCACCGGGGTCGCGCCGACGTGCACGATGGGGGAGGCCGAGGCGGTGTAGGTGTAGGCGCTCGTGATCACCTCGTCGCCCGGCCCGACGCCGAGCGCGCGCAGGACGCACTCGAGCGCTGCGGTCGCCGAGGAGAAGCACGCCGCGCCTGCCGCTCCCGAGTACGCGGCGATCTCGCGCTCGAACGCCTTCGTCTTCGGGCCGGTGGTGATCCAGCCGCTTCTCAGCGTGTCGAGAACCTCGTCGATCTCGGCCTGCCCGATGTCGGGGGGCGAGAACGGGACGTTGCGGCGGGCGGCCGCGCCGGCCGGGACGGCGCCAGGATCGCCCATCATAGGAGCGTCCTGATCAGATCGACGATCTTGCAGTAGGAGACTCCCTGGTCGAATTCGCTTTCGGCGATGCGGCGGCCTTTCGAGCCCATGGCCTTGCCCAATGCCGGATGCGCGGCGATCTCGCGAATCGCTTCGGCGAGCGCGTACGCATCGCCCGGCGCGACGTTCACCCCGAAGCCGTCGGAGGCGACCTTCGCGCAGAATTCGGGGCTTTCCCCGGTGTTGATCATGGGCTTGCCGCTTGCGAGGTAGTCGCCGATCTTCGTGACGATGCTTTGCGAGGCGCCCTTGACGAGCGAGTTCACGACGACGTCGGAAGCTTTCAGGTATGCCGCCATGAGCGGATAGGCGGCGTACCCGAGGAAGTCGGCCGGGGCGCCGGACGAGCGCGCGAGGGCTTCGAGCCGTGATCGGTCGGGTCCGTCGCCGAGGATCTTCGCGCGCACGCGCGGACCGCTCGGCCCTGTCGCCTCGTCGGCGAGCCGCACGGCTTCGACGAGCGTCTCGACGTCGTAGCTCGCGCCGAGCGTTCCGGCATAGACCGCCCACAGTTCGCCTGCGGGCTTGGAGACGTCTCCCGCACGGGCGGTCGCTCCCGCATCGAAGGCGGCGAGGTCGTTGCCGACGTACACGGTGATGTGCGGGTAGGGCTTCTCGCGGTCGCGCGCGGGGCGGGCGGCGTACTCGTTGGACGTGCCGACGGCCGCGTCGAGCAGCCGGTAGACGCGCGCAGCGTCGCGGGCGAACGGAAAAAACGCGATGTCGGAGACGACGGGGACGTTGAGGACCATCTGCATGGCCTCGGGCCACAGGTCGTTCACGTCGGCGACGAACGGCACGCCGCGCGCGGCCGCCGCTTCGGCGCAGGCGCGCGCGACGTCGTTGGGCGGGATCTCGCAGTACACGAGGTCGAAGGCGCGCGGATCTTCCGCGAAGGCGGCGTCGAAAAACGCCCTCATGTTCCTTGCGGCGATGCGATGGCTGCGCATGCGCGCCAAAGCGAGGTTTTTTCGGTATCCAGGCTCGTCGATGAACGCGACGCGGAACGGATAGTCCCGATAGCAGGCGCGCGACGTGTCGCGGTGCGCCTTCTCCCAGTGCTGGAAGCTCGACGTAACGAGCGTCACGTCGAATCCCTCTTTGGAAAGCAGGCTCGAAAGAAAGCGGAACCTCGTGTAGCCGCGCGTCTCGTCGCCGAGCTTGACTCCCATGGTGACAACGGCGATGCGTTGCCGACGCGCAGGAAGATCGGTATGTCGACGGGTCGGCTCCATCCGGGCAATTATATCAGCGCCTGCCGCAGCGGTCGGCGGCGGGGGAGCCGTCGCGCGGAATCCATACGCCGGGCTGCGGCGCCTTGCCATCTCCTCGCCGTCCGGCGCCGCCTTCCATACCGCGCGCCCCGCCCGCCGCCCGTCCGGTCGCGCCCGCATCCCGCGCGCCGCTTTGCGATGGCGGCCGCGTTTCTTGACAAGGCCGGTCGTTCGTCTATGATTACACCCATGCGTTCACGGTTCGTACATATCATGTCGATGATGATGCCCAAGCCTGGGTCTGTCGGCATGCATGTCGGCGCTCAGGCATAGCTTCCAGGCGGCCGCAGTCTGACAACGTGCCGCACACCTGATACTTCCGAAAGTACGAAAGCGGAACGAGTTCCATGATCCGGCTACAGAACCTGTACAAAACCTTCGAGAAGGCGTCGGAGCACCATGCGCTCAGCGGGGTCGATCTCGCCATCGAAGACGGCGACGTCTTCGGCATCATCGGCGTGTCGGGCGCGGGCAAGTCGACGCTCGTGCGCTGCATCAACCTGCTCGAGCGCCCGACGTCGGGCAGCGTCGTCATCGACGGCGAGGACGTGACGCACGTTGCCGGCAAGCGCCTGCTCGAGCTGCGTGCCGGCATCGGCATGATCTTTCAGGACTTCAGCCTGTTCCAGCAGCGCACCGTGCTCCAAAACGTCACCTTTCCCCTCGAGCTGCGCCACGAGGGGAAGGCCGCCCGCGAGGCGCGCGCCCGCGAGCTGCTCTCGCTCGTGGGGCTCGCCGACAAGGAGAAAAGCTACCCGAGCCAGCTTTCTGGCGGCCAGCAGCAGCGCGTCGCGATCGCCCGCGCGCTCGCGAACAGCCCGCGCATCATGCTGTGCGACGAGGCGACGAGCGCGCTCGACACGCGCACGACGGTGTCGATCCTCGACTTGCTCGCCGACATCAACCGGGAACTCGGAGTCACGCTCGTCGTGATCACCCACTCGCTCGCGGTCGCTCTGAAGATCTGCAACCGCATCGCCGTCATCGATGCGGGCCGTATCGTCGAAGAGGGCGAGACGGCCGAAGTGTTCGCGAACCCGCAAAGCCCGGTGACGCGCGAGCTTATCTCAAACGACGGGCTCGCCTTCGGCGTCGGCTCTGCGACGGGCGGCGCGCCGGCGCCGGTCGCCGAGTGCGGCGGGGAGGGAGTCTGACGTGGAGTCCCTCGCGGCGTTCTTCGACCAGTACGGCATGCTCCTTGCCGAGGGCACGTGGGCTACGATCGTCATGACCGTCGTCTCGACGCTGTTCGCCTACGTGATCGGCGTGCCGGTCGGCGTGCTGCTCGTCATCACCCAGCCGGGCGGCCTGAAGCCCCATCGCGCGCTCTGCGCCGTGCTCGGATGGATCGTCAACGTCGGGCGCTCGATCCCGTTCATCATCTTGCTCGTCGCTCTCATCCCCGTAACGCGGTGGATCGTCGGCACCTCGCTCGGGACGCCGGGGGCGATCGTGCCGCTCGTGGTCGCGGCCGCCCCGTTCGTCGGGCGCATGGTCGAGCAAAGCCTTGCCGAGGTCGACGGCGGGCTCGTCGAAGCGGCGCAGAGCTTCGGCGCGAACACGTGGCAGATCGTCACGAAGGTGTACGTGCGCGAGAGCCTTCCGTCGCTCGTGCGCGGCGTGTCGATCACCTTCGTCACGCTGTTCGGCTATTCGGCGATGGCTGGCACCGTCGGCGCGGGCGGTCTCGGCGACATCGCCATCCGCTACGGATACCAACGTTACCAAAACGACGTCATGGTCGCGGCCGTCGTTTTGTGCATCATACTCGTGCAGGTGTTTCAATCGCTTGGCAACGTCATCGCCCGCAAGATCGACAAGCGCTCGCGGCGGTGACGCAGAAGGGCCGTGAACGCACGGCGCCGCTTCGGGTCTCTCCGGGATCCGATCGCGCCGAAAGGAGGCGAACGTCCCGTTCGCCAAAACGAAACGAAACGAAACGGAGGAAAACCATGAGAAAGACTACGAAAGCGCCGCGCTTCGCCGTTGCGGCGGCGACGTGCGCCGTTGCGGCCGTTGCGGCGGCCGGGCTTGCCGGATGCGGCAGCTCCGAGGCCGCGTACCAGATCGGCGTGCCGTCCGACGTGACGAACGAGGCTCGCGCGCTTCTGCTGCTGCAAGACCAAGGTCTCATCACGCTTGCGGACGACGCCGGGCTCGAGGCCACGGCGAACGACATCGTCGACAACCCCTACAACATCGAGATCGTCGAGATGGAGGCCGCGCAGGTGCCCTCCTCGCTGCCCGACCTCGCGCTCGGGGTCATCAACGGCAACTACGCCATCAGCGCCGGCATCGACACGACGACGGCGCTGGCGACCGAATCGGTCGATTCCGATGCCGCCGAACAGTACGTCAACGTCGTCGCGGTGCGCTCCGACAACGCCGCCTCGGACAAGATCGCGGCGCTCGTCGCGGCGCTGCAAACCCAGGCCGTCGCCGACTTCATCGAGGAATCCTACGACGGCGCGGTTGTGCCGGTGTTCGACGCCGTCGACGAGAGCGAGGTTCCGGACGCGACGGGCGACGACACGACCATCCGCGTCGGCGCGTCTCCGGCGCCCCATGCGGAGATCCTGGCGCAGATCAAAGACCTTCTTTCCGAGCACGGCTGGACGCTCGAGGTCGTCGAGTTCAACGACTACATCCAGCCCAACGTCGCGCTTGAGGACGGCGAGCTTGACGCGAACTACTTCCAGCACATCACCTACCTTGAAAACTACAACGACGAGAACGGCACCGACCTCGTGGCGGCCGCCGGCATCCACTTCGAGCCGCTCGGGCTTTATCCCGGCACGGTGGCAAGCCTCGCAACGATCACCGGCTAAAGGAAACGCTCTGTCCGCGCCTGAACGCCCCGGTGCCGCGCCGGCTCCGGGGCGGCGCGCCTGCAGGAGCCCGCGCCCGCGCCGCAACTTGTAACCGCGTCGAAACGCATCCACGGTACAATTGAAGAGGCGTGCGCGATTATGCGTTCCGAGCGCACGGCGGAGGGCAGCCTGGACGCGAAAGGACGCATCTATGACCTCGAACCCGGAACAGGACTTCGTGCTCAAGACCGTCAAGGGTCGCGACGTGCATTTCGTGCGCTTCTGGTTCACCGACGTGCTCGGCACGATGAAGTCCTTCGCCGTCACTCCGAGCGAGCTTGAAGGGGCCTTTGAGGACGGCATGGGCTTCGACGGCAGCTGCATCGAGGGTTTCAGCCACACGGCGGAATCCGACATGCTCGCGTTCCCCGACCCCTCGACGTTCCAGGTGCTGCCGTGGCGCCCGGCGTCCAATGCGGTCGCGCGCATGTTCTGCGACATCCGCACGCCCGACGGCGCGGCCTTCGAGGGCGACCCGCGCCGCGTGCTCGCGCGCACCGTGGAGAAGGCCGCCGGTATGGGCTACGTGTTCAACGTGGGGCCTGAACTCGAGTACTTCTACTTCAAGGACGCCGAGGGCACGGACGTGCTCGATCACGGCGGCTACTTCGACCTCACCTCTCTTGACTACGCGAGCGATCTGCGCCGCGACACGGTGCTCACCCTCGAGAAGATGGGCATCCCGGTGGAGTA
>CAZBEP010000020.1:0-3754 GCA_964490925.1 uncultured Eggerthellaceae bacterium
ACAAGGACACGGCCGGCCCGGCGCTGAACTCCATGATCAAGGTGTTCAACATCGTGGCGCTGCTGCTCGTGCCGCTGTTGGCGCTGCTGGCATAACGCCCGCAAGCGGTCTGCTGCCCGGTTTGAGGCTTTTAGGCGCCTCGACCTGGCGTTGAGGGCTGAAGGCGCAGGACGGGATATTCAACTCCCGCCCTGCGCCTTTCGTTTGCAACCCCTTACGAGCGCTCCAGAAGCTTCTCGACGGCGGCGAGCTTCACGCAGCAGACGAATACGTCCATCGCGGCGGAAAGCTCCTCGAGGGGCGGCATCGTCGGGGCGATGCGAATGTTCGAGTCGGCCGGATCCTGCTTGTACGGCCACGTGGCGCCTGCGCCCGTCATCGTGACGCCCGCCTCCTTCGCGAGCGCGACGATGCGCGCGGCGGTGCCCTCCGGCGCGTCGAAGGAGACGAAGTAGCCGCCGCGCGGCGAGCTCCAGCGGCCGATGCCCGCTTCCGACAGGCCGTCCGAAAGCTTTTCGGCCACAAGCCGGAACTTCGGGCGAAGGATGGCGGCGTGCTTGGCCATGTGGGCGGCGATGCCGTCGGCGTCTTTCAAGAACCGCACGTGGCGCAGCTCGTTGAGCTTGTCATGGCCGATGGTCTGGTACCCCATGAGCTTTTTCGTCTCGGCGATGATCGCAGGGCTTGCGGCGAAGGCCGAGATGCCCGCGCCGGGGAAGGTCACCTTCGAGGTGGAGGCGAACTTGAAGCAGCGGTCGGGGTTGCCGGCCTCGCGGCAGGCCGTCCCGATATCGAGCAGCTGGTCTTGTTCGGCCGGGTCGTCGGACAGGTGGTGCACGCTGTAGGCGTTGTCCCAGAAGATACGGAAGTCCTCCGCCGCGCACTCCATCGACGCGAGTCGGCGCACGACCTCATCGGAGTAGGTGGCGCCGTCGGGGTTGGAGTACTTCGGCACGCACCAGATGCCCTTCACGCGCTCGTCGGAGGCGGCAATGCGCTCGACCTCGTCCATGTCCGGTCCGTCCTCGCGCATCGGCACGCATATCATGTCGATGCCAAAAGCCTCGGTGATGCTGAAATGGCGGTCGTAGCCGGGGACGGGGCAGATCCACGCGATGCGGTCGTAGGTCGCCCAGGGGGCGGATCCGAGCGTGCCGAAGTCGAGGCAGCGCGCCACGGTGTCGTACATGATCGTGAGGCTCGCGTTGCCGAACACGATCACATTGTCGGGCTCGTCGTCGATCATCGAGGCCATGAGCGCCTTCGCCTCGGGAAGCCCGTCGACGACGCCGTAGTTGCGGCAGTCAGTGCCGTCGGCCGCGCGAAAGTCCGACCCCGAGGACAGCGCATCGAGCATCGGCATGCTGAGGTCGAGCTGGGCGGCGGAGGGCTTGCCGCGCGCCATGTTGAGCGCGAGCCCCTTCGCCTTGAACGAAGCGTATTCCTCCTCGAGCGCGACGCGTTCGGCTTCGAGTTCTTCGACCGTCAGATCCGCATACGGTGCCATGTGAGTCCTTTCGCCGGCATACATACGTGTCGTTTGGCGTGAGCGCAGGCGCTCCAGCCTGCATAAAGTATAATTCTCGAGTCGGCGCACGGGGAGCGTGCGGGGGAAAGCGTGCCGAACATTCGCAAACGCCGTGCGTCCGCCTGGACGGACGCCCTGGTTGATCGGGAGGGACTGCAAGCACCGCCATGGATATGCACAATGCGCTCATCGCGTTCGCGATGATACTCTACTTTGCCGTCGTACTCGCGATCGGGTTCGGCTACGCGAAGCGATCGAACAGCTCTAAGACGGAATACTTCCTCGGCGGCCGCAAGGTGGGGCCGTGGCTTACGGCGCTGTCCGCCGAGGCGTCCGACATGTCGGGCTACCTGCTCATGGGTCTGCCCGGCCTCGCGTATTTCACCGGCTTTGCGGACGCCGGCTGGACGGCGATCGGACTGGCCGTCGGCACGTGGGCGAACTGGAAGATCACAGCGCGTCGTCTGCGGCTCTATTCGATCAGGGCGGGCAACGCCATCACGGTTCCGGAGTTTTACGGCAACCGCTTCCACGACAAAAAGGGCACCGTGCAGTGCGTCGCGGCGGTCGTCATCATGTTTTTCTTCTGCGTCTACACCGGCAGCTGCTTCGTCACCGTCGGCAAGCTCTTCTCGACGCTGTTCGGCCTCGATTATGCCGTCATGATGGCCGTCGGCGCCGTCGTCGTGTTCTGCTACACGCTTATCGGCGGGTACCTCTCCGTCGTCATGACCGACTTCATCCAGGGCTGCCTCATGTTCTTCGCGCTCGCGGTCGTGTTCGTCGGCTCGGTCACGGCGGCGGGCGGAGTGGAGAACACGGTCGAGTTCCTTCGGTCTATCCCCGGCTTCTTAAGCGGCACGACCATCGCCGTGCCGACGCTCGACGAGATGGGCAACCAGATCGTCGAGAACGGCATGGCGGTCTTTGGCTCGGCGGGCGAATACGGGATCCTCTCCATCGTGTCGATGCTCGCCTGGGGCCTCGGCTACTTCGGCATGCCGCACATCCTCGTGCGCTTCATGGGCATCCGCAGCGCCGAGGAGATCAAGAAATCGCGCATTATCGCCGTGACGTGGGTGACGGTCGCGCTCGCGTGCGCCATCTGCATCGGCCTCGTCGGCCGCGCCTACCTTCCGACTGAATTCGCGACGCAGTCGGCCGCCGAGAATGTGTTCGTCGTGCTGTCGAACATGCTTTTGCCCTCGTTCATGTGCGGCGTGGTTGTTTCCGGCATCCTTGCTGCCTCTATGAGCTCGTCGTCGTCGTATCTGCTGATCGCCGGCTCCTCGGTGGCCGAGAACATCTTTCGCGCCGTATTCAAGCGCGACGCGACCGACCGCCAGGTCATGATCGTGGCGCGCATCACGCTCGTCGTCGTGTTCCTCTTCGGCGTCGCGGTCGCCTGGGACGAGAACTCGACGATCTTTGTCGTGGTGTCCTATGCCTGGGCCGGCCTTGGAGCGTCCTTCGGCCCGCTCACGATCCTGTCGCTCTATTGGCGTGGAACGACGAAGCAGGGGGCCATCGCCGGCATGGTGTCGGGCACGGCGGTCGTCGTTTTGTGGAACATCCTCCTGAAGCCTCTTGGCGGCGTGTTCGGGATCTACGAGCTGCTCCCGGCGTTTCTGGTCTCGCTGCTCGTCGTCGTCGTCGTGTCGAGGCTTTCTCCGCCGCCCGACCCCGAGGTGCTCGAGGAGTTCGACACCTACCTCGACGTACGTCCGGAGGACAAGGGCGAAAGCGCTCCTGCGTAGCGCGCACCGCGCCTCCTTCTTCGATCGTCTGCGGAGCCTGCGCGAGCCGTGCGGCGGGGTCTGCGCGAGCCGTGCGTTTTGCGGCGTCGAACGCCGGGCGAAGAGCCGTTCCCCACGGCGAAAGCCTCTGGCACATGCGAACGACCTCTCAATAAAACACCAGGTAGATCCTCTCGTCTATGAGGGGGTCATGCTATTCGTACGAGGCTTGATCTTCCTTTTTCGGGAGGATTTGACGATGACGCCGCCGCGATGAGTGCCCCATCATTGCAACGCGGAGCCCTTCAAAACCGAGAAAGGACGAAACCATGTGCTTCAGACCGGCAGCGATTGAGATGGACAAGAAGTGCCCTCGGTGCGGCACGACGTGCGGTGCCGCCGACGCGGTCTGCCCCGAGTGCGGAGCCGAACTCCCCGCCGGGCCGGCGATGCCCGGCGCCCCTGGGATGCCTGGTGCCCCCGGTGCCCC
>CAZBEP010000020.1:3854-13297 GCA_964490925.1 uncultured Eggerthellaceae bacterium
CCGGTGCCCCCGGCGTCCCAGGCGCACCGGCCGCCCCCGGTGCCCCCGGCGTCCCAGGCGCACCGGCCGCCCCCGGTGCCCCCGGCGTCCCGAAGGCTCCGGGCGTTCCCGCAGCCCCAGGCGCACCGGGTGCCCCCGGCACCCCGAAGGCGCCCGGTCAGTAGAGCCCTCGGCCGCTGCCTTCGACTTCGCTCGACGAAGATCGCGGGACGCGCCCCGATGCAACGGCGCCGGGGCGCGCCTTTGCATGGCCGCCCCGCGCCGCAGCTCCGGGATCGTCGGCAGCTGCGGCGCGACGGCCGCCCACGCGGAAGGCCGACCAGCGGCGCCCAAAAGAGCCGTTCTTCATGGAGGGAGACTCCGCGCCTCTCATACCTTTAGCCCGCCTCGAACCAGTTTATGACGCTCGTCTCGTCCGATCCGCCATAGTCGGATACCTTTCGGTTCGTGAACGTCGCCGTCCCTTCGTCAAGCTCTAAGAGGTCGAACGACACCGTCGATCCCGTCACCGTCCCGTTCGATTCGATCGACTCGAGTTCGTAGCGCACCGACGCCCCTTCGGCGAGCACGTAGTCTCCTACGGGCACGTCCTCGAAAACGACGGTCGCGTAGAGATAGCCGTCTGAGGCGGCCTGCGCATCCTCGCGGAACTCCGCGAGCTTGCGGAACGCGTATCGTTTCCCGTTCGAGGCGGTGCCCTCGAGGGTCATGAGGAACGCGGGTTCGCCGTGTTCCCAATACACGTCGTCGGCGGCGATGCGCTTGACGGCCGTGACCGTTTTCTTGTCGAGCTCGTTCACGACGGTGATCACTTGCGTGCTCCCCGCGTTCGATTCCGTGACGGAAAACGGGACGCTCTGCGCGGCAGGGGCATAGCCGACGGGCGCTTCTATTTCTGTGACCAGGTACGATCCAAGCGGCAGGCCGGTCACGACAGCCTCCCCCGAATCATCGACCGCGACGCCTTCGCGCACGGGCGTCCCGTCCTCCTGCGTGATGGAGAAGCGCGCGCCGGAAAGCCGCCCGCCGCTCTCGTCCGACTTTACAATGCGCACGGCTCCTTGCTGAAGCTCGACGTATACCGTGTTCGTCTCAAGCGTCGCGGCGTTGTTCACCACGACCTCTGCCGCGTTCGGCACGCGATAGCGCCCCTCGGAGTCGGCTTGCGGATACGATGCGGCGTAGGCGTCGAACTCGAGGACGAACGTCTGCCCCTGCAGCTGCTCTCCGGCAAGGAAGCTCTCGTCGAAGTCGAAGCGCACCGTGTTCGTCGCCGAATCGTAGAAAAACGTCCCGGCGCTCGACACGACCTCGCCGTTGTCGCGCAGCCGAGCCCCGTCGGAGACGGCCCGCACGTGCGAGTCGAGCTCGTCGACGATGGCGAGCGCCTGGTACCGGTAGCCGACGCGGCAGGTGAGCCCCTCGACGGGCACCGTGACGCTTATCGAGTAGGTGAAGCGCTCTCCGACAGAAACCGGGCCGCTCGCGTCGACGGCCTTTTCGACCTGCGCCATCTCGTCCTCGCTCGGATTTGCGACGTATTCGGGCGTGAGCGCGAAGAACGACATCGCCGTTGAGGCGCTTCCGTCCTCGAAGTTGTTGGAGCCACTCCATGGGCTGTGGAACGTGATCGCGTACGGCGTGTTCGCGTCGGTGGAGAAGTACGACCCGACGAGCGCGCACAGATAGTACCCGTCGGCATCGGTCGCGCTCACGACGTAGGACCCCGCCGTGACGCGACTGCGGGCGGCGTCTATCGTCAGGAACGGCTCGCCGCTGGGAGAAGCCTCGAGCGACCGTTCGGCCACTTCCACCACGTCGATGCCGCCGTGAAACGTCATGCCCTGCCACCCGTCGAGGTCTATCGACGTCGCGTGCCCCTTGACGGCAACGGGGACGTCCGTGCCGGCTTCGTAGAACTGCAGCTCGATGCTCACGTCGGCAAGCCCGACGAGGTAGAGGTTGATGTTCGAGAGCGAGGGCTGCTCGTTGAGCGCCCGGTAGCGCGAATCGTTCGTATACCCTTCGTTGTAGTAGACCCCCGTGCGGAACTGCTCGAAGGCCGTGTCGGGGTTCGTCCTGATCCAGTAGTTCTCCCAGCCGACGTCGGCCTCGATGTAGGTCCAGTCGGTAAGGGACAGCACCGCGTCGATGGAGCGGCCTTCGTAGGTTCCGCCGCTGAAGCGCAGCGCGAAGCGCGGCGACCCGTCTGAGAGCAGCGGCGTGGTTGCGGCGTCGATGAAGGCGGCATAGCCCGAATCGCCCTTCTTCACGCAGTCGTAAAAGCCCGTGCTCGGGTCGCTGTGGTTGACGGCCGAATAATACGGCGCGAGATCGGAGACGCGCTCGAACCCCGACGCGCTTGTGACGCTTTCGAACTCGAAGCGCCAACCGTATCCGTCGGGGGCGAAGGCGTCGTCGCCGACCGTGCGGATGGCAACCGCCGCGAAAGCGTCGCGCGCAGCCGCCCCGATGCCGAACCAGGCGGCGGAGGCGACCAGCAAGGCGAGCGCGACCTTGGCGCAGCGTCCGGCGACTCGCCGGAGCGCTCCCGCCCGCCCGACCGCGCTGCCAGCCTGCGTTTGCATGTCATTCTCCTCTCTCGATGGCCGGGGCGTCGCCCTTCGCGAACCCTCGCGCGATGCAGGCGACGCCTGCGGCTGCCGCTCCGGCCGCAATGAAGGCGGCTGCGGCGATCGCCGCGCCTGCGTCCCCCGTCGACGCCAAGGACGCGCTTTTGCCCTCGCCCGGCACCTGCTGAACCGCAAACGTCCACGGCGCAGAGACCGACGAAAGCGCAACGGCGTTTCCGAGGGTCGGGTCGGCGGTTACGGAAAACGCGACCTCGATGTCGCCGTCCGCCTCGACGCGTCCGAGGGGCACGCCCTCCCACAGCAGCTCTGCGGACAGACTTCCTTCGTAGACCGTCTCGCCGTCCGCCTCGATCGACAGCGCGATGCGCCCGGGCGCGTCGGAGGCATCCGGGCGGCTCGCCGACGCGCCGTCGGCGCGCAGGTAGAAATCGCAGGGGGCGCCGCTTGCGTTTTCGAGCACGACGCGCTCCGAGCGCGTCTCCCCAGGCAGGATCGCTCCGAACCGCGCGAACAGGTTCGCGTCTGCCGCATCGAGCGAAAGGGAGCTTCCGTCGTAGGCGATCCGATAGGCATCGTCTGCTTGAGCTGCCGGCGTGCCGACGCTCGCGCAGATGCATGCGGCGACGACGGCCGCCGCAAGGCCCTCTACCGCGCCGCGCGCCCGTGCCCTCCGCCCGCCGCATCGGCTGGGACGGGGGCGCAGACCTCCCTCATGCCGTTTCGTTCGGCGCATCGCTTCCTCCTTCCCCGCGCGCGTACACGCATGTCTCGGGTTTGACTCCCTTCCAGGGGTCTGCCGCCGAGAAGTCCGGTTCGAACACTGTCGCCTGCACCGCCTCTGCGGTGATCGTGCTCGCGATCTCGAAGGCCGACCCGTCCCAGGCGTCACCGAAGGGGTTGGCCGCCTCGACGGAGAACGGGACGGACGCCCCCTCGGCGAGCGGGATCGAAAGGTAGAAGTACCCGTCGGCGCCTTGGATCCACGTTCCGTCTGTGGATTCGGCGCCGTCTGCGCCGGCGGCATCTTCGGTCGCGCCGTCTGACGAGGAGTCCTCGGCTTCGTTTGGCTCGTCCGCCGACGGAAGGGAAAGCTCGGCGCCGTCGACGGAGAGGGTCGCGCGCACGCGCACCCAGCACTCCGCCCCGCGATTGACGACGGTCGCCCCGCTTTCCGCCGTCGCGTTGTCGTAGATGAGCGTCGGGCCGTCGCCGCCGTCCGTGACGAGCGCGATGTCGACGGTGTCGAACGCCGCGACGTTCCTTGTGGAAAGCTCGGCGGTGCCTGCCGCCCCGGCCGCCCCGACGCCGACGGCGATGAGCGCCGCCGCCGCGAGGGCGAAGGCGGCCTTCGCAATGGCGCTACGCATGGTCTCCTCCTCTCGTTTCAGCGAGCGCCGCGAAGGCGCTCGGGCCGTCGGGGTAGGGCGCTCCGGTGACAGGGTCTGTTGCCTGGGCGCTCTCGGCGTGCACGACGATGCCGAAGTCCCCGTAGCCCCCGTCGGGCTCTGCGCCGATGAATACGCCGTCGAGCAGGGGCGGCGTTATGCCGCCCGCCTCGAGTGGTTCTGCGGCGTAGTAGAACCCGTCGGCGAGCTTCTCGGTCCAGGCGTCCGACCC
Organism: uncultured Eggerthellaceae bacterium; assembly: GCA_964490925.1. GTDB lineage: Bacteria > Actinomycetota > Coriobacteriia > Coriobacteriales > Eggerthellaceae > CAZBEP01. Next base: position 8,066 of record CAZBEP010000020.1, read on the forward strand.
GATGCCGAGCTCGACGTAGGACGCGGCCTGATCGTCGGTAAGCTCGATCGCGACGCGTACGAAGCACGCCGCCGTCCCCGTGTTGCGGATCTGCACGACCTTTTCCACCTCGCCCTCTTCCACGAGGGCGGGCGGGTCGGGGAATGCCTCGACGATTTCGATGTCGTTCGCGGCGATCGAAAGCGTATTGCGTGCGGAGTCGTGATCGGAGAGGAATGCGGCCGCCGCTCCGACGGCGACCACCCCTGCGGCTGCCGCAGCCGCTATCGCCCCGCCGACCGTCCGAGCCTTCATCCGCCGGCGACGGCTGGCGCGCAATCGCCCGGCCGCCTGGTCGTAGATGCTGTCTGCCATGATGGCCTCCTCTGGGCTACGAATGCTGGCCGACATAGGCATCCCACGCGTCCGCCCACGAGGCGAACGTCTCCGTCTGAATCCCGAACCCAGCGATGTCGATTTGGAGCACGATCTGCCCGTTTTCTACGAGCATGTCGAGCTGGTTGTCGGCGAGGTTCGCAAAGGTCACGGCATCAAAGACCGTGCCGGTCCGCGCTCCGGGATCGACGGGGGTCGTCCACGCGTAGCGGTGGACGGTGACGTTGAGGTCGGCGTCGAAGGAGGGCTGCCCCATCTCCTCCCATCCGTCGTTGAGCGCGTAGGCGAACAGCTCGGTGAGTTCGGGGAGGTCGGTGACGCGCCCGTCCTCGCCGACGACGCGGACGCTGTACGTCGGGACGGAGATTTCGGCGAAGATCCACGCCTCTGTGCCAGCGAGGTTGTCGATGGCGGGGTCTTTCACGATCGTCTGGGTGGGGACGATCTCCTCGGCGTGGTCGGGGACGCCGTCGCCGTCCTCGTCGGGATAGGCATCCCACTGCTCCTCGACGACCTCGATGTCGAGCGCCGGGACGACGGTGAACCGATTGACGATGCTGTCCGTGTCGGTAAGGTAGGCGAGCGCGCCGCCGACGCCGGCGCAGGCGACAAGGCAGCAGGCGACGGCCGCCTTGACGGCGGTCGGGACGATCGTGCGGCGCGGTGCGTCGTTCATGGCGAGTCCTTTCTCTCAGAGGCGGATTCGGAAGGCGTGTCGCGCGGGTCTGCGGCGGCGTGCGGATCGTTTGCGCCTGCGGCCTTCGAGGGCGGCGGCTGCCAGGACGGCGACGTTGCCCGCCGCGAGCGCTGCGACGAGGGCGGCTCGGTGGTCGGCGACTGCCTGCGCGATGGCGCCGACGCCGGGCACCGCCCAGAAGCAGACGCCGATCACCGCCGAGAGGGGAGTCGTGTACGGGTCGGCGGCCGCATTCGCGTCGCCTTTCGTGACGATCTCCTCCCGGGTTTCGTCGACGCTGACGACGCGGTGCAGCACAACGGCTCCGTCGTCGTCGCCGGATCGGAAGGCGACTACGTTGCCCGGAAGCGCGTCCATGCGCGCGCCGTCCTCGCAGGCGTCCATGTCGCGCACGAGGGCGAGCGACCCGGCGGGAACGGCGGGGGCCATGGAATCCGTGCGGACGGCGAACGCCTCGATGCCGAGGACGTGCGCTCCCGCAAGTGCGGCGGCGAGGGTTACGGCGCAGGCGAACTCCGCAGCGGCGAGGCGGCGGGCGAAGCGCTCCGCCCGCCAGACGCTCCGTACGGCCGTCTTCGGGCGCCATCGTCCCATCAACCCCTCCCTTCATGCCGGCGCGCCTTCGTGCCGACCATGCTAGGGCGACGATATCGCCGCGAAGCTGCCGTGCGCCCGCCGCTGCGCGTGTGCCGCGCCGCTGGCGAACGCCCGGCGCGCGTGCGCCGGGCTGCCGCCGGGCGTGCGCCCAACGTGCGCCCCGCTGCCGCTCGGCCTTTGCCGCAGGGCTCGCACGGGCTCTAGGAAACGCTGGCCAGTCCATTCCGCCCGCCTGCGCGCCGAGCCGCGCCCTTGGGCCTTAAGCCTCATCGACCACTGCGCCTCGCTTAGGCTTCGGCTCCAGGCATCGCGGCGCGGATCCGGACGAAAGCAATTACTCAGCGTTTCCTCAAAGCGCAACCGCGAATCTGCCATAATGGGCGCGAACGTAAACGCCGCCTCCAGGCGCTCCGCAACGGGCGCCGATCAGATGGGAGACCGTATGTGGGGAGGGCTTGCGGCTGCGGTCGTTGTGGACGTCGCAGCGCTGTTCGCGCCGGCGCTCGTCGCCCTGTTCGCACTGCGCGTGCGCCCGGCCATCGCCGTCGCGGCCGCGCCCGCTGCGACCGTCGCGTTTTTGACCGCGCTTTCGACCGCATACGCCGCGCTCGGGGTTTCCTGCTCGTGGGCTGCCCTGTTCGTCCCTTCGGCTTTCGTCGCCCTCGCCGTCGCGGCCGTCTCCCTGCTCGTCCGGCGCGTCTGCGGCCTCCCGCGTGCGGAAAGGGCTCCGGCCGGGGGCAGCGGCGCCCCGCAGCGCCCGGCGTCGGCGACGGAGCGGGTCGCGCGCATCTGCGACCGCGCATGCGCCGCGCTCTGGCCGCGCTTCGCGATAGCCCTCGCCGTCGGCCTCGCCGCAGGCGTGCTCGTGTTCCTCCGCTCCCTCGACGGGCCGGCCTCGTTCGTTCAGGAATACGACAACGTGCACCATCTCGCGCAGATCAAGGCGTACCTCGAAACGGGAGACTGGTCGCCGTTCTCGTCGACGCTGTACCCGCTGTCCGCAGATGCGGCGCTCGATCCGATGCCGTCGGGCAGCAGTTTCTACCCGTCGGCGTGGCACCTCGTCGCCGCCTTCGGCGCGGACGCCGTGGGCGTGTCCGTCACCGTCGCGGCGAATGCGGCGACGTTCGTGTTCGGGTTCGTCGTATTCCCGGTTTCGATGTGGGCGTTCCTCGAGGCCGTGTTCGCGAAGCGCCCGACCGTCGTCGTGCTCGGCTCCTGCGCCGCCCTTGCGTTCGGAGCGTTTCCGTACGGGTTCTTGACCTTCGGGCCGCTGTATCCGAACCTCGCGTCGTTCTCTTTCGTTCCGGCTGCGGCCGCCGCCCTCGTCTCCGCGTTCGATGCCGGACTGGCGCCGCCGCGCCGGGCGGGGCGCGCCGTGCTGTTCGCGATCTGCTTGGCCGCCGTGGTATGCGCGCAGCCGAACGGCGCCTTCACGCTCGGGGTGCTCTCGATGTTCTTCCTCGCGATGCAGTCCGGCCGCGCCGCGCGTTCGCGAGCCGCGCGCGCCGTGCCGTCCGACCGGCCTGAAGGCGCCCGCCGCGCTCGGATGGCCTGGGCGCTCGGCGCGACAGGGTTCCTCGCGCTGTGCGCGGTCGCCTGGGTCGCGCTGTTCAACGCCCCGTTCCTCCAGGCGGTCGTGACGCATGTCTGGGAGCCGTTTGCCGACGGATTCCAGGCCGCCGCGAACGCCGCCCTTCTCGCTGTCGGCTCCTCGCCTCCGTCCGTGCTGCTCGCGGCCCTCGTCTTTGCGGGGGCGGCGTTTACGCTGTACCGGCGCGAATACGCCTGGATCACCTGCTCGTGGGCGTGCTCTGCGCTGCTGTACGTCGTGTGCTCGTCGTTAGACGGGCCGATCAAGCAGCTGCTCGCGGGGTTCTGGTACGCCGACTCGAGCCGCATAAGCGCCCTGCTCGTCCTTGCGGCCGCGCCCCTTGCCGGCCTCGGTCTGTACGGCGCGCTGCGGGCGGCGCGTGCCGGGCTGGCGCGCCTCGCGAGTTCCTGCGGAACCGACGCCGCAGCTCCGCGGTGCGCGATCGCCGTCGTGGCGGGCGCGTTCGCCGTGGCGGCCTACTACCCGTCTGTGACGTTCCTGCAGGCGGGAACCGTCGAGAACCAGACGGCCGCCGCCGCATCCCAGCTCGAGGAGCTCAACCGTACGACGGGGGATCTCGTCTACGACGAGGCGGAGCGCGCGTTCGTGCGCGAGGCCGTCTCGCTCATACCGGACGACGCCATTGTCCTCAACGAGCCCAACGACGGATCGGCCTTCGCCTACTGCGTCGACGACCTGCGCGTCGTCTACCGCTACCTGCGGGGCTACGGGGGAGCGGGGGAGACGGAGGAAAGCCGCGTCATCCGGGAGTCGCTTGCCGACATCGCCTCGGATCCGCGCGTCGCCGAGGCGGTGCGCTCCCTTGGGGCGGACTACCTCATCCAGCTCGACGCCGGAGACGATGCCAACGAACATGCATACCTGTTTTCCTACGAACCCGAGCAGTGGCGGGGGATCGACTCCGTGCGCGACGACACGCCGGGGTTCGAGGTCGTCCTTGCGCGCGACGACATGCGCCTGTACCGCATCGTCGCATAGCGGGGACGCGGCGGCGCGGGGTGCTGTGCGCGCAGGGGGAGCTGCGGGCGCCAGCCGGCGGGCGGAGCCAACAAGCGGGTGAGAGCCAGGGCGGGTCGAAGCGAGGCGCTCCTAGACGCGCCCTTTCAGGTAGGCGATGATGTCAGCCGATTCGTAGAGAGGCTTCCCGTCGATGACGAGGCAGGGAACCTGCGGTTTCCCGCCGATGCGCACAAGCTCGGCACGCACGGCGGGGTCGGCGGTGTCGCGCAGCGCGATCTCGATGCCGCAGTCTTTCATGAACGAGAGTACGCGCTGGCAGAACAGGCACGTCGGTTTGTAGTAAAGAACCATGTCGTCGAACGTCGTCATGAGGCTCCTTGCTCTCGTGCGGCATTTCGACGCAGCATAGCAGATCTCCGCCTTCCGACGGCGCGCTCGCGCCGGTCGTTCGGCTGGACAGGCCGAAGCCGCGCATGGATGGGTTGTTGCCCGCCCTGCGCTGCCGGCTTCCGCATTGTGGGCGCTTTCCACCACGTCCCGCTTTGCTGCATTGCGGACGACGATTCGACCCTTTTCATCGTTTCACCGGAGAAAAACGATGAAAAGGGTCGAACCCTGCGATCTTAGATGGGAAAGATGCGTCGGAATGCGGTTTCGTGGTGGACCGTCGGGGACTCGAACCCCGGACCTTGGGATTAAGAGTCCCCTGCTCTACCAACTAAGCTAACGGTCCACATGGCTTCGGCGCAGAACGCCTGAATAGTATAGGCCGGAGCACCGTTCGATGCAAGGCCGAATTTCCGTTTTGCGGATGCGCAGCCAACCGCCGCCACCGCTGCCACCGCTGCCGACTCGTAATCGAACCCGCCGCCGATCTCTCTGCGCCCGCAGGCCCTTCGGCGGGCAGCCGGCTCCCCGGCGCACGCACGAGGCCCCTCCGGAAGGCCCGTAATTCGCGGTTTGGGAGGATCCTGCGCCCCGCGCGGCG
>CAZBEP010000021.1:0-13212 GCA_964490925.1 uncultured Eggerthellaceae bacterium
GTCCCTCTACGCAGCCGGCCGGCGCGGCGCGCGCCCCGTCGCGGGCGGCGGGGGGAGGCCCGCGGCGGCGCTCGGCCCCGAGCGTCCCGAAGGGGCCCTCGGCCGCGAGGGCGCGGCCGGCGGCGTTTCGCCCGGGCCCGGGGCCGCGCCTCGCCGGCCTTCCCGGCTCCCCGCCGGCCGCGCCGGCCCCCCTTCGCTCGGTCTCCCAGGGTTGCCCCATACGGGGATTTTGGGCCTACCGGCGTCCGAAAGGAATGTACAGCTCCACGGTCGCCCGCGCGCTGCGGCGCCCCACGGCGAAGGCCGACCCGCGAATCCCAGCTCAAAGCCCCGCCACCGAGGCCGCCCCGCTGGCGACCGCGCCGCGATCGTTCAGTAAGGGGCGCTTCCGGCCGCGCGCGTTCAGCAAAGCTGTTTTTCTGCCACGCGCGCCCCCGGAAGCGCCGGCGCGCCCACCGCGCTTCCCGGCGGCACCCCGCAAGCAATGCCACTGCGCTTTCATTCCCCCAGAGGGCGCTCCATGATGATCGCGTCGTCGGGCGGATCCTGGTAGTAGCGCGGGATCCTGCCCGCCTCCGCGAAACCGAGCGCAGCGTAAAACGACCGTGCGGCTCCGTTCCCCGCCCGCACCTCCGCGCGCACCCGGCGGCACCCCTCGCTCCGCGCGTCCGCAGCGGCGCGCTCGACCAGCAGGCGCCCGATGCCGCCGCCTCGCGCCGAGGCTTTCGTCGCGATCTGCGTGACTGCGGCGCACTCCCCTGCAACCCACCAACCGGCGAACCCCTCGACACCGCCGTTAGCCCCGCATGCGACGATATAGCGGGCGGCGGGGTTATGCCGAAGCTCCATCGCAAACGCCAGCGGGCTCCACGGGTCGGGAAACGCCTCGATCTCGATGCTCATCACGCCGCCCAGGTCGGCCTCGCGCATCTGGCGCACCACGCGCGCGCCGGCGCGCGCCGCCCCCTCCCGGCGAGCCGCGACACCCGCAGCCCCCGCCCCCGCTCCCGCAACGCCCACGCCCGCAGCCGCAGCCCCCGCTCCCGCTGCAGCGAAGCGCATCCCCTCGGGGGGGCTTCCCGCGCGGCGCGACCCGGGCTTCCTCGCGACGACGACCACGTTCGTCGTTGAAAAGCAGTAGCCTTCGTCCTCGAACAGGGCGCCCCATGCCTCAACGAGCCGCGACGCCTCTGCGGCCACCGCTCCGCCGAGCGAAGTCCCTCGTCGAAAGTAGGCGCACCGCTCGAACAGCGCGCGCCGATCCGAAAGACCCATCCCCACCGTGCTCGTCGTGAACAGGGTGCACGTCACGTCCTCAAACCCCTCGTCCGCCAGAAGCCCGGGGCATGCGCGCCCGAAATACCGATCCGTGAACCTCGTGTGCTCAGTCGCGGGGAGGACGTGCTCCTCGTAGAACGAAAACGCGCGCGCCATCGCCCCATCGGGGTCGGGGCTTGAGGACTTCATGCCGTCGTCGACGGTTTTCACGACGATGAAGCCGCCCGGCGCAAGGAGGCGAAACGCCATGCGCGCGGCGGCACGCTTGTCTTCGAGGTGCTGCAGCACGTGGGAGAAGCACACGAGGTCAAACGAGCCCTCGCGAGCGTCGAAACTCTCGAAGGGCGCGCACACGAAAGAGAAGCGCCCGTCTTCGGTGCGCGATGACGCCTCGGCTATCGCCTCGCGGTCGGGGTCGACGCCGACGACGCTCCCCACCGAGCCGTACGGAGCGAGCGCGAGCACCGTATGCAGTCCGTCGAAGCACCCGACGTCGAGCACGCGCGCGTCGGGGATTCCCGCAAGCCCGATCTCTTCGAAGGCCGCGTAGTCCTCGTTCAGACACCGCACGGCGACCTCGCCGATCTGCGACTTGCCCCACGGCATGTCACGCCCCCCGCCCCACGTCGCGATTCGCTGAGCTGCAACAGCAACCTTAGCCTGCTTAACGGCAACCCTAGCCTGCTTAAGGGAACGGGGCGTACCGCAACGAGTATGAATCGCCCGTTTCTCATACGAGCGACCATACTGCGCGCAATCAGCCCGCCAGACAATGGCTTTCGGGTGCGGCGGAGCCATGGCTCCTGCGCGCATGGCTCCTGCACGCCGCACAGGAGATTCGGTACTCGACAGTCGAAGGGGACGACACATGCAGGAGCTTTCCGTCAGCCAGATAAAAAGCAGGCGCATTGCCTATTTGGCGCTCTCTACGCTTTCGCTGCTCTTCTTGGGCCTCATCTACGCGTTCTCGATGTTCGCCGCCTCTATGAGCACGACGTTCGGCCTTTCCGCAAGCAGCGTCGGGCTCACCTTCAACATCATGATGATCATGTTCTGCATCGGGGCGGTTGTAGGCTCTCAGATCGAAAAGGCGATCGGGGTGCGGGGCGCCCTGCTCGCATGCGCCGCCATGTTTCTCGTCGGGTTCGCGGGGACTGGCCTGTTCGCCTATGGAAACATCATTGTCGTCTACCTTTTCTACGGAGTCCTCGGCGGGCTCGGCGTCGGCATCGGCTACAACTCCGCGATCGCGACGACGAACGTCTGGTTCCCCGACCGCGTGGGCTTCTCTTCGGGTGTCCTCATGATGGGCTTCGGCCTCGGATCGCTGATCCTCGGAACCCTTTCGGTGAACCTCGCCGCGCAGATCGGCCTGTCGGCCGTGCTCGTCATTATCGGGGTCGTCACGTGCGTGATCGTGGCCGTCCTCGCGCTTTCGCTCCGCAAGCCGCCCGACAACATCGTCGAGCTTATGACCCCCGACTCCGCCGGAGCACGCAAGGCAGACGTCGACAGCGGCGACAGCGCGCTCAAGACGCCCCTGTTCTACATCTACTGGGTCTGGGCCATCATCGTGATCGCCATCGGCCTCGCCACCATCGGGAACTGCGCCTCGGACGCGCAGGCCGTCGGCATCGACGCAGGTTTCGCGACGCTGCTCGTGGGCCTTGTATCCACCTGCAACGGGCTGTCGCGCATCATTACCGGCATCGTCTACGACAAGACGAACGTCAAGGTCACCATGTTCGTCGACGGCTGCGTCGCCGTCCTCGCGACCGTTTGCATCGTCGGGGCGTTCGTCCTTTCCCAGCCTGCGCTCTACATCGTCGGCGCGTTCTGCTGCGGTTTCTGCTACGGCGGCGTTCCCGTCGTGGCCTCGGCGTTCGCCCGCCAGCGCTTCGGAGCGGCGAGCTATCCGCTCAACCTCTCGCTTGCCAATTTTGCGATTGCGTTCGGCTCCGTGCTCAACATCGTCGTCCAAGCGGCGGTCGGCGGGAGCGAGAACCGCCTCGGCGTGTTCGTCGTCATGGCGGTGTTGTCCGTCCTCGCGCTCCTCGACGTCCTTCCGTTCGCGAAGAAATGGGATTCCGACATCGCACGGCTCCGCGCCTCGGGCGCGAGGTCGCACGCCGCGTAAATCCGCAGCGGCAGTCGGATCCCCAGTCCGGCTGCCGCGAAGGGAGTCGGGAGCCGCCTGCCCCCTACCCCCCGGCGACGGCACGCCCGGCTCCCTTCGCGGCAGCATCAAGGTGGTCGGTTCAGGAGGTCGGTCAATGGCGAAACGAAGCATGCGCAAGACGAAGGCACTTACCGAGATGGCCGAGCTTTCAGCGCTCAGACGCGCAGACGCGATCAAGGGGGCGGCCTCGCTCGCTGCCGCCGCCGTCCTCGTCGCCGGCAAAGTCTACATCGAGGCGGCCGGCATCGTCGAGCCGGGAAACGTCCTGGTCGGAGCCGTTCAGATGTTCGGAGTCATCGGCCTCGCCATCGTAGCCGGGCACGCGAGCATAGACTTCACGAAACGCGGGCAGCGCCTCGCCGCGATCAAACGATCCACCGGGCTGACGAAGGAAGACCTCAAACTGTTCGAGCGCTCGCCACGATAGCCGTCATGCGGCTTTGCGGCCTTACGAGCCGGACGACGAAATACCCGCCCCCGACATCTCCGTCGCCGCGACGAACGCGGCAATGAGCAGGATGATCAAGACGATGCCTGCGGCCTTTGCCCACTTCGTCGGAACAGGGCCGATACCGTCTTCGCGCGGGTCGTCGGCAACCGTATAGGCGACCTTCAAGACCTCTTTGCTGAAGAGCGCCTGGCAGCTCGTGCATCGGTCTTTCGCCGCTGACACCTTCCCGCAAAACGGGCAGACAATATCGTCAGGACTGACCTCGCGCCCGCGCCGGCGGCGCGTCCCGCTTTTCTGAGACATGCGATACCCCCCTCAACCGTTGCGGCGATCGCCCGCCAGAACGCGAGCGCTCCGCAAGGCTCCCGCCGTTCGCGACGCAACGCGCCGCGAACATTCCGCAAGGCGTCGCAAGCGCGCCGCAACGCGACGACGGCACCATCGGCCACGCTTCCAGCCGATGGCGCCGTCGGTTACTTACCCCGGGGCGCCTCGCATCGTGCGGGCGCCCCATCCACGCAGGCTCGGAGAAGCCTGTGTAAAGACCGTCGGTCTTACTTCGACGCGGCGTCCTCCGCTATGTTGTCGATGTTCATGCCCTTGGCACCCTTCGGGAGCAGCAGCGACGCCAGCAAACCGCAGGCCATCGGGGCGGCGAGCAGCGCGATGAGCGGCGAGAACGCCCAACCCGACTCGAGGAGGCCGCCGAGGATGACGGGCGAGAAGATGCCGGCCGTCTTCCCGATCGCAACAATCGTCGCAACGCCGGAATTGCGGAACTCGGTCGGATAGGACTCGGACATCATCGGCTGAACGGACGTGATGGCGTAGTTCAGCGAGAAGCCCATGAAGATGAACGAGATCAGGTACGGCCAGAAGCTCGTCTCCGCAGGCATCCTGACCACGAACGACGTGACGAGGCACGCGACGACGGAAAGCGTGTAGCCGAAGATGACGTTGCGGCGGCGCCCGATAGCCTCGGACACGAAGCCCGTCGAGCAGTTCGCCACGACGGAGGCGGCGTTTTGCGCCATGGCCATCATGTAGGACGTCGTAACCGCGCCGCCCGTGGCGCCGAGCATGAGCGAAGGCAGCCAGGCGTTCACGCCGTAGATGCTGAAGTTGCCTGCGAAATAGAGCACGATGAGCGCGACCGTGATCCTGAGGTAGTGTCCCTTCCACACCTCGGCGGGGCTTGCCTTCGCGGCAACCGGGGGAACGATGATGTTTTCCGGCTTAAGATCGAACGGTATCGGCTTTCCCGCGCGCTTCTGAACGCGCTTGAGGGTCTTCACGGCGCCGTCGAGATTGCCGTGCACGGCGAACCAATGCGCCGACTCGGGCGTGAACTTGGCGAAGAGGATCGCATAGAGCACCGGCAACGCGCCGATCGCGTAGCACCAATGCCACGTGGCCACCTGAACCATGACGGTGCCGACAAGCGCCGCCATGACCCAGCCGACGATCATCCACGCCATGCCGAACGTAATGAAGAGCGAGCGCTGCTTGGTCGGCGTGAACTCCGTGAACATCGTCGTGACGATGGGCGTGCAGACTCCCAGGAACAGACCCGCGATCACGCGGAAGACCGCGAAGATGAGGTACTCGGGAGCAAAGATACACGGAATCGTGAACAGACCGTACAAGAAGGTTCCGGCACTCAAGACCTTTTTCCTGCCGAGCTTGTCGGAAAGCGGGCCAGCGGCGAACGACCCGATCACGATGCCGATCGTAGACCACGACGACAGGGCGCCCTGCAGCGTCGAGTTGCCGTCAGGCCCGAAGAACTGTGCCATGATCTGCGTATTCGTATACGAGATGATCATGTAGTCGTAACCGTCGAACATCATCGCGATGCCGATGAGGAAGAAGATGGAGATCGTGAACTTACAGACTCCGAGCGAATCGATGACTTGGGAAATAGTGAACTTCTCGGACGTTTTCGAAATTGTCATAAACCACTCCTTGCGACCTTTTGCCGCGCCCCTGCGCGACACCCCCTATAGATCCCTATGGGTCCGGCGAAAAGCCGACGAACGACCGCGCGCTGCGAGTTCGAAAGCAGGTTCCAACTCGCAGCGCGCGGTTCCCCGACGTCCGCCGGGGCAGACTCGCTCGCGAGATCCGCCCCGGCATCTGGAAACGCTAGCTCCTCAGATGACGTTCGCTGTCATCGATGGGCTTAAACGTTGCCCCGGAGATGGTTTCGTCGATGACCTTGTCGGCGCCGCACTTTTTGCACGTCTCTGCGGCGGCGGCGTTGAACGTCCCGCACTCTCCGCACTTCCAGAGAATCTTCCCCAACGGCGGCGGCCTGAAACCACCCTTTTCTTGCTTGGACATCGCTGCCCTCCCTCTCTTTTCGGTCCTCTACACAGAGAAAAGCACCATCTTGGGCTTTTCAGCCAGCTTTTCCGCCAATTCGGGAAGAGGTCCCCAATACATGATCCCGGACTGACAGTGATGCACACAGCTGGGAAGGCGACCCGACGACGTGCGCTCTGCGCACAGATCGCACAGCTCGGTCGGCAAAGGAAGATAGGTCCACTCCCAGTCGCCGTTGACGTTCTCGATCGGCCCGTATCCGAGCACCTTGATGCCGTTCTGACCCGGAGGAAGGTTGCGCTCTTTCTTGCAAGCGACCTCGCACGTATGGCAGTCCGTGCAGAACTCGTAATCGATCAGGATGCCGTACTCGTTGGCCTTAGTCTCCTTCGAAACGGGTGTAGTCATAGCCCCCGAAACCTCCTCCTCTGGTCACGATCTCGCTCGGCGAGCAGTCGTTCTCAGGCGTCACCTTGTAGCACTTGCACAGCGACGACTTGTAGGGAGCGCCGTAGTGCGTCGGCCCGTAGACGCCCATCGTGGTGAGATTGTTCGCATTGCAGTCGAACACGCCGAACAGCGTCGGCTCGGCGCCCTCCATCTCCGGGAACCACCAGCCATGGCGCGTGCGCACGAGGTTCGGCATGAGACCCGGGGCGATGTGGATCTGCTGCTTGCACTTGCCGCGGCGGTTCTCGAACCACGCCCAATCGCCTTCGATAAGACCCTGCTCCTCGGCGATCTCGGGAGACACGTCGGCGATGGCCGTCGGATGGTACTCGCGCATCGTGGGAAGCTGGCGATGCTCCGAGTGGAACAGACCGATGTGCCGATGGCCAGACGTGTAGATGTAGGGGTATTCCTTGTACAGCTCGGGCGTGCGATACGGGCTCTCGTAAGGCTCCATGTGATGCGGCAGCGGGTCGAAGCCCCACACGTCGAACAGCGGCGAGGAGATCTCGTACAGGCCGGTCGCGGTCACGAACCCGGGCTGGCCGTCTTCGCGAAGCAGACCCTTCTCGTACTTCTTGTACGTCTCGTTGAAGTCCCACCAATCGTACACCTTGTGGGTAAGCTCTTCGAACGTGTAGTCGACGCCGTTGCCGTCGTCCTGGATCATGTAGGTCAAGAAGTCGCGCGTCGTCTCGAACTGGTTGAAGAAGTCGGGGTTGAAGCGCTTGCCGAGCGTGAGCACAAGCTCCTCGTCGGCTTTGCACTCGTAGTAGCGGTCGGCGGACGCCGTGATGGTGCGCAGCGGCTGCCACCAGGAGCGGAAGGAGTCGCGCTCGACGGACATGGCCACGGGGAGCACGAGGTCGGCGAACGCAACGGCCGTCGGAGTCAGGTAGTAGTCGATGACGACGGTGTAGGGCACGTTCTGCCAGGCGCGATAGATGCGCGGCGCGTCGCCGCCCATGTTCGCAATCGGGTTGGTGCCGTGAACCCACATCAGCTGCGGCATGTAAGGCACGCCGGTCTCCATGGCCTCGAGCAGCAGGTCGGGCGGAATGAACGGCGTGTATCCCGCGTTGTGGATGGGCGACTGCTTCGTGCCGATGCGGCGGTCGAGCATCTCTTGCGAAATGAACTCGAGGCCGCAGCCGTACTTCTTGGAGGAGTTGTACGCGTAGCGCACGAGCACGTTGCCGCCGGGAACGTCGAGGTTGCCGCAGATCGCGGTGAGATCCGAGATCGCGAACGAAGCCTCCATCGCGGCGATCTGCATGTCGATCGCAAGACCCCACTGGATAGCGCCCGGGTTGGCAGCGGCGAACATGCGCGCGGCGTCGATAATCTTCTGCTCGGGAACCCAGCAGATCTCGGCAACCTTGTCGGTCGGGTACTCCTTGACGCGCTCGACGAGCTCGTCGAAGCCGTAGCACCAGTTGTCGACGAAGTCGTGGTCGTAGAGATCCTCGTTGATGATGACGTTGAGCATGCCCATGGCAAGCGCGCAGTCGGTGCCGGGGCGGGTCTGCAGCCAGATTTCCGCCTTCGACGCAAGCCACGTGAGCGCCGGATCGATGACGATGAACTTCGACCCCATGCGCATGAGGTCGATGAGCCAGTGCCCCATGAATCCGTCGCCGTTAGACGCGAGCGGCTCGTTGGCCCACACGATGACGACCTCGGGGCACTTCCACTCGGGGTTGTCGTAGCGGTCGGGATGGAGCTGCGCGGCATCGAGAATCCAGCAGTCGCCGTCCTTCATGAGGTTCGCGGTCATGCGCGGCTGGTAGCACGAGTCGGCAGAGAGGAAGCCGAACGACATGTTCGGGCTGCCGAACACGGCACGCAGGCACATGGCGCCGTGCCACATCGCGTTGCGGCCGGTGCCGGACAAGGCCACGATGCCCTCCGGCCCGATGCCGCCGTATTCGTTCTTGATCGTGTCGCAGACCTTTTTGTAGGTCTCCTCAAGCCAGTCGAGGGCTTGATCCCACGTGATCCGCTTCCACTTGTTCTCGCCCTTTTCGCCGGCGCGCAGCAAGGGCCACTTCAAGCGATCGTTGTTGTAGATGTTTTCCACCATGTTCAGGCACCGCAGGCACAGCCGCCCCTGGCTGTAGCCGAAGTTCGGGTCGCCCTCGATCTTCTCGAGCTTCCCGTCCTTCGTGTAGCACAAGACGCCACATCCGTTGTGGCATCCCGGGCCTGTCCAGACCGAGGTCCTCGTTACTTCATAACCATCCTCATGCCAACGCCAATCTTCTCTGTAGAGATCTTTGTTGTACTCGTTGATCATGAAGTCCCCCTTTCTCCTTTTCGTTGCTTGCTTACCCTATCTCCTCCCGAGAGACCCTCCGGACGGCGCCTCCCCTCCTTACGTCTCCTCTCTCTCGATGCAAGGGGAAGGAAGCCGTCCGTTGCGGCGCTTCCTGCGCCGCACGGAACGTCTCGAAGAGCCTGAAATATGGCCGCGCCGCCCTCTGGTGCTCGATCTCGGAGCGGCGGGCGCGGCGACGTGCGGCTCCTGCCTCCCGCTAGGCTCCCGGCGCCTTCGGGGCACCAGGAGGTTTCGGGGCTCCGGGCGCCTTCGGGGCTCCGGGCGCCTTCGGGGCGCCGGGCGCGGGCGTTCCGGGGTCGGATGCCGTCCCGGCGGCGCCGGCGGCAGGAAGCTCTACGCCGCACTTCTTGCAGCTAGCGTTCTCGGGCGGGTTAAACGCTCCGCACGATGGACATTTCTTCATCATTTCGTCAAATGATGGCGGTCTGAAGCACATTCCTTTCCTCCTGCGTATCGAGTACCCTCACAGATTCGGCGGGGTCAGCGGCCACCCCGGCCGACGTGAGAACTTTACGATCTGCAGGTATGCGCCCTCTCACGTAACGCGTATGAAAAACGGCCATCTAATACCCAGCGCCATAGGGGTGAACGCACGCGAAAAACAAGCGGTTTCCTGGGAAAACATGAATAGGCGAGCACCTCTTGGGTCCCGCGCGCCCCCGAGTACGCCGAGCCGTGCTCCCTCGGGAGCGCGCGGGGTCGTACGCACTCGGGAGCGCGTCGAGCGCGTCGGACTCCGTGCGTGCTCGAGGCGCGGCGCGTCCTGTCCTGCGACCGGATGTTCTCGCGCATGCTGGAACGGCGGACTCAGGGGTGCGCGATGCGAGCCGTCTCCACGACGCGGCGCATGACTTTGACGCGCGTCGCGGCGCGTCGCGCCTGCTCGACAAGTCCCTTCGCCTTCAATTCCTCTACAAAGCTTTGGGGATCGTCGCATGCGAGGTACTCCGTCAGCTCGCCGGTGGCAACGGTGGCACCCGAAACCCCAATCATCTTATCGAGGGCAACGTTGAGGAGCAGCTGGCGGCGCACATCGTCTGAGAGCCGGCGCTCGAACTCCTCTTCGGAAATGCCCTCCTCGCGCAGATACTGAGCCTTCGTCATGCCCATCTGCGCCAAGCGACCCTCATAGCCCGGGCCCGCCTGCTCGACGGCCGCCGCGAGCGCGTCCTCCGAGATCCCTCCCGACAGGCGCCCTATCAGGGCATCTGCGCAGCGCTCGTAGACGATTTCCTGATATGCCTGATCAAAGCGCCTGTTTAGGTCGTGCGCTATATGCTCGCGCAACTGGGCTATCGTGCCCGCCTGCTCCCCGAACGTCTCGCGCACCCAGGCATCGTCAAGCTCGTCGATGCCCATCGCCGCCGAGCCCCTCTGCGACACCGCGAAACCGAAGAGCTGCGCATCGACGTCCTCGTCCGTCGCGACCTGCTTGCGGGGCATCTCGATCTCCACGACGTCGTAGGACGAGATCTCGAAGTCGTCCGGGTCGAGGTCGAACCTCCCCAACGACGGCAACCCCACGGCGCCCTCGGCGCCCGCGATGCCCTCGGCATCCTCGGCGCCCGCAGGCGAGTCCTGATCGTCGCGCCGTCCGTCCGCGCCGGCCGCATTGCCTTCCATGACGTCCCTCCTCTGTGTCGGGCGCACCTCCCGCGCCCCTCCGGCTGTTCGCCCCCGCCCCTCGGGCAGAGGGCACATCACTGCCCGTCCCTTTTGCGGGCCTCGATGTCCTGGATGCGAAACTCCTCTATGAGCGTGAGCAGATCCTGCAGCGAATGCACGCCGAGTTTCTGATATATGTTCGAGATGTGCGTCTTTGCGGTATGCGTGGAAATCGTGAGCTTGTTCTGCACGTATTCGGCATTGCGCCCTTTGGCAACCAGCAGGAAAATCTCGGTCTCGCGCGGGGACAGCCGATAGAGCCGGGCGATTTCGCGGCACGTGCGCCTCCAGGGAGATTCGCGGAGGCTTTCGTCGACATCAGGGGAGCGGGCATGCGCCTCGGCGACTTCTGCGGCCATGCGCACCGTGCATGTTTCGCATGCGGAGCGCTCCTCCTGCTCGCTCTGCAAAGCGGCCTCTTCCGAGGCTCCCCCTTCCGAAGCCCCCGCGTCTTCGCTCACGGCGGAAGAGGTTCCATCAGATGACGGCGACCCGTCCTCGCCAGGGGAAACGCCTATCGGCACGAAGAGAACGGTGGCGAGCAGCAAAAAGATCGCGAGCACGCATGCAAGCGGGAGAAATCCTTGAGCAGCCCCTCCCGCCATGATGAGCGACCCGTAGCCGCTCCCCGCCATCAAACCCGCAAACAGGCAGAAGTACACGACGACCCGCCCGACGCCGACGAGGAAGAAAGGCCGCGCGCCAGTCGCCGAGCCCAGGATGAAGCACAGCGTCAGCGTTCCGAAGTCGTACAGGTTGAACCCGCCGAACACCACCATTTCAGAGACGCGCACGAGCAGGTCGTTTTCGCCGACGCTTGCGATTCCGAGCCCGAGCACGCCGATCGCGAAAAAGATGAGCGACACCTTGTGCAGTATGCGCGTCACCGCGACCACCAGGACGAAGCGCGAAAGGAGCAGGATCACGACCGCCGCCACGAGTATCCCGAAAATCGTAGTGGCGTCTATCGCCATGAGCACCATGATGCCCTCGAGCGAAAACGCGCCCTGCAGCAGGCCGTACACCAGAGCGTACACGCCGGCGGACGCGAGGATACCGCCGATCGCCCTCGACGTGGCAGGCACGTCCGCCACCTGCGTCCGAGACTCGCGTTCCGGGCGCCCTTCTTCCGAGGGCGGCTCCCGCAGCGCCAGAGAAACGGCGGAGACAGCGGGGAGAATCGCCACCGCGACGAGATTCACCGGCTCGACGAACAAGCACACGACGATGGCGACGGCGCCGCCCCACATCATATCGACCGCAAACGACCTCACGAAGGCGTTGTCGAACGAGCCGCGTACGGCGAACGACCTCATCCACAGAAACATGAGCGCCCCTTCGGCGGCCGCAACGCAAACGAGCCCCGCAAGCGCGAGGGGCAACCCCTCTTGGTCAAAGCAGGCGAGCACGCTCGCAGCCGTCGCAAACGTTCCAAAAAAGGCGATCTGGGGCTTCGACGGCACGGAAGATCCATACCGATCTCGCTTTTTCCCTGCGAGCGCGCATACGGCAAACGTCGCCGTAAGGACTCCGTACATGACGAGCTGACGGTAGAAGTACGCCGCCTCTCCGCCTTCGGTCGGATAGGCGATCAGCGGAGTGAACAGCACCACGTAATGCCACGCGAGCATCGCCTTGAACCCGACAAAGCAAAAGGCGCGCGCCGAGGCCTCTGCGTCTTCGGGAAAAGACGAGACGATCGAGATGCTCATACGCCCCCCGTTACGTATCAGAAATCTCTCTGGGCACCGCTCTGTCAAAACCGAGAGAGGAGATCGTGATCGCTCCCTCTCACCTGCTCCCCGCTTCCCCTTCGCAGCGAGACGCCGTCATTATAAGAAGCGCACGAGCATCCGTCCCTATGGCTGTGAGTACTATTGTGGTCGAATATCCCCCCGATAGGCATACCCCTCTGAACGTGTGCCACTACGCTGGGTGGGAAGGGTGATTCGGAGACGAAGAGGGAGGGCGCATGGCGGGGGGATGCTGGGTTTGCAACCCGTTCTGCGGGCGATGTCAGCCCGCCCCGAAGAAATCCAGCACATGCCCCGCATGCGGAACCTGCACCGTATTCGACCGCAGAGACATCATCGAGGGGAAGCCGCTTGTGTGCCGTTCGTGCGGCGCGGATCTTTCGGCGGACGTGCGCCCTGCGCCCATACGCTGCAACTACAGCAAGCTCATGTGCGCATACCCATGCGGGAAGGCGGTCTCGTCCAATCCGGACGCCCCCCCGCAGATATGCAAGAAGAACACGCCCCCTCGGCCGGAGGGGTGAGGCTGACCCGCGTTGAGCTTCGGCTGGAGGGGTGCACGCGGCCCGCAGGGGGCGCGTGCGGCCGCCGAGGGGGCGCGTGCGGCGCCGCGCGGTGCCGGCGCTCCCCCCCGCCTGCGATTCCCTGTCTGTCATTTCTCCCGCGTTCGCTGGCTTTTCGACAGACAGCGAAGCGGGGCGCGGGCTTTCCGGCAGACACGACGGCCTCTGTCTGTCGGAGACCCTGCGGAGGGGATGCCTGTCTGCCGTTT
>CAZBEP010000022.1:0-5159 GCA_964490925.1 uncultured Eggerthellaceae bacterium
CCCCGCCCTCGGCGCCCCGCCCCTCCGAAGCCGCAAAGCACGAGACGGAAAGCGAAGCCGACTCCAAGCTGCGATGCCGGCGGCCCTACAAAGCGAGGGGGTCGGCTCGCTCCATTTCGTCGGTTGTCTCTATATAGCCCAGCGAGGCGAGGACGCAGCGCCCGATGTGGTAGCCCAGGTTGACGGGAACGGCGTTGCCGATCTGCCTATACCTGTCAGAGAGGCTGCCCTCGAACTCCCAGTCGTCGGGAAACGTCTGGATGCGAGCGTATTCGCGCACGTTCAGCGGCCTCGTTTCGGACGGGTGGCAGCGCTCGGTCTGCTTCTGGGCAGGCGCGCACGTAAGCGTCAGGCTCGGCTGGTCCCATGAGAGGCGCCTCGCCATCCCCGTCCTCCCGCCGCTGAGATAGTAGCTTCTGCCCATGTAGTCCCTTGCCACGTTGCCGGGCAGGTCCCGCCAGCAACCGCCTTCCGGAACCATCTCCATGACCAGCCTCTTCTTCTCCGGGTACTTCTGGCCGTCCGACGCGGGACAGTCTTTTAGCGCCTCGCGCAGCGAGATGAAGTAGTCCTTCTCCCTCGGGAACAGGATCGGGCAGTCGAGGTCTTTCCTGACCGCAAACATGACGAGGCGCTCCCTTTTCTGGGGGACATCCAGATATTGCGCCCTCAGGATGCGGTAGTTGACCTTGTAGCCGAGTTCGTCGAAAACGTTGAGCATGGTTTCGAGCGTCCTGCCGCCATCGTGTCTCAGCAGGCCGCGGACGTTTTCGCCTATCGCGATTTTCGGACGAACCTCCTTTACGGCTCTCGCAAATTCGAAGAACAGCGTCCCGCGGGCGTCCTCAAAG
This sequence comes from uncultured Eggerthellaceae bacterium, assembly GCA_964490925.1. GTDB lineage: Bacteria > Actinomycetota > Coriobacteriia > Coriobacteriales > Eggerthellaceae > CAZBEP01. Next base: position 852 of record CAZBEP010000022.1, read on the forward strand.
CCGCGAGACGCGCCGGCATAGCTGAACGCCTGGCAGGGGAACCCCGCCTGGATAACCTCGGCGCGCATCCCATCGAACGAGATCTCGCGTACGTCGCGCCCGTCGATGTTCCAGCGCAGTCCGTGTTTTTCGCTGTTGGCCCTCAGCGTGGCGACCGCCTTGTCGTCGACCTCGTTGAGAAGCGTATGGGACAGTCCCGCATTCGCAAAGCCCAACGCCGTCCCGCCTGCGCCCGCGAACAGGTCGATGCAGGTCGCTTCCTCGAATACCTCGTCGGCTCGCAAGACCTCAAAGGGGGTCTGATCCCCTTCGCCGTGTATCTTCTTCTGCAGACGAACGATCTCTTCGAGGTTGAACAGCCGCTTTTGATTCTTGTCGCGCCTCGCCTTGATCAAGCCGAGCTTGCTCCACCTGCGGATGGTGTCTGCGGAAACATCCAGCGCCTTTGCGGCGGCGGTAACGCCGACCAATTGCTCGCCCATGTAACGTCCTGTAGACAAAGTAACCCTTACCTATGCAAGGGTTATTTTAATGCCGCACGGATGAATTCACAGACTGCGGCATACTGATATAGAAACCAGCCCGCAGTCTCCCACGGAACCCGCGCCAGGGAACCAGCCATTGGGTTTTCTGAGCGCCGGCGCCCTGCACGGACCGCCATGCCCGCGCCAGAAGTCGCCCGGCCAGATCGATGTAGACGGCGCAGACGGCATCCCCGCAGCAGGCGCGGCCGTCGGGGCGCGGCCGCCCCCCGACGCGCGGCCGCCTCCGTCACATGCGGCCGCCCCCCGACGCGCGGCCGTCCCCGTCATGCGTGGTCGCGCAGCGCCTTGAGCTTGGCGAGGGTCTGCGCGTCGATGCGTCCGGCGACGGTGCGCTTCTCGACGACCCCCGGCACTCCGCCCGAGCGCGCCTCCTCGTAGCAGGCGGCCGCCTCGCGCGAAAAGCCCTCGGCGCTCATGCGGTCGACGCCGCCTCCGAACACGGCGTCCTGGATGGCGGCGTCGCTCGAGACAACAAGCGTCTCGATCAGCCGCTCGCGCGCATCGCGGGCGAGCCGTTCGATGACCCTGTCGGCAGACGACCCGGCAGGAGAGAACACGATGCGCACGCCGCCGACGGACGCCGCCTCTCCGGTGGAGAACGCATTTCCTCCCCCGTCGAACACGATGACGGCGTGCCACTCCCGCCCGGCATAGCTCGCCACATCGTTGATGAGCGCCTCGCGCGCGCGATTGAACGCGTCGCCGGTGTGATCGGGCTCGGCGATGCTGCGGTAGCGGCTGCCGGATCGCAGCACGTTGTACCCGTCGACGATCAGCAGCCTCTCTCGCTGGCGCGAGCCCACGCCATCCCCCTTCGCATCGATCCGAATCCGTGACGGAACCCGCCGCCGTACGCCTTCGCGTCGTCAGCCCTTATTCGCGTCGTCCCATTCGGCAAGCAGCTCGCCGGTGCGCCATTTCCGCATGCGGTCGTTCGTTTTCTCGAGATCGAAGCGCGCAAAGAACTGCGATTCGCCCCACGCCCGCATCGATTCGCATTCGGGGTCGGCCTCGTCCTCGATGATGCGCAGAAACTCCTCGAAGCCCCACGGCCCGCCGACGTCCTCGGGCGGGGCGTCGCCGGCGCCGCCGGTGCAGACGGGCATCTCGCCCTCGAAGCAGCCGATCGACTCGACGAGCTTTATGCGATGCTCCCACCCGTCGCCGTAGTCGTAGGAGTAGACGGCCGTCCTCGTGCGCGGGAATACCTCGGAAAGCGGCAGCGCCCGCGCGTCGAGCCGCGTGTGCCGCCCGTCGTCAAAGGCGAACATCATGTCGATACCGCTCTGATCGGGGTCGGATATCTCGCACTGCTCGCCGTGGCTGCGCAGCTTGAAGTCGTACAGGTGATAGTTCCACCAGGAAAAACTCGACTGAATGGCCTCATGCAGGTCGGAAAACGTCGCGCTGGCGGGCACGACGACCTCTCGCCAGCACTCGCGCCCCTCGATGAGCGTAAGATCGACGCGGAAGCGGAATGCGGGCGCGTTCGATACCGGAACGACGGCGTCCGTCAGCGACTCGGCTTTTTCGCGAAAGGAATCGACGGCCTTCCTGTATGCGTCAACGAGCATTTCCGCCTGCTTCGCCCCCTCTTCGGTGAGATAGAGGGATTTCGCCTTGTTCGTCGCAGTGACCAGCCCTTCGCCGCGAAGCCTGTCAATTGCGTCCCAGTCGTAGCTTTTCCACGAACGAAGGGCTTCGCCGTCGGAGGTCTTTTCCTTCCACGACGTGAGGTACGCGAGCATGAGCGTCATGTCGCGGACGAGGTTTTCGCGTTCCATGCGGTCTCCTTGGGGTCTGTGCGCGAGGCGCGCACGGCGGCCTGTCACGTGCAGTGTAGCAGAAGCCCAAACGGCAACGCGGGGCCTCCGCCGCCCCCCTCGGACTCGCAGCCGCGATAGGCGCCCTCGCGCAGGCGGCGGCGCGCGGGTCGCGCAGGCGGCGGCGCGCTGCGGGGTTTTACAGGGTTTATGCAGCAAAAATGGTAGGAGCGGTGGGACTCGAACCCACAAGCCTTGCGGCGGCTGATTTTAAGTCAGCTGCGTCTGCCGATTCCGCCACGCTCCCGTATGGCCTCCGCTGCATCGAGAATCGTACCATGAAGGATGTCTGATTCGCTCACGGTGAAGCCCGGGGCGCCGACAAGCCCGACCACCGTGCGCAGGATGAGCAGGCCGGCGACAATAACGGGCGCGCGGCCGGGATCGAGGCCGACGACGCCCGTGCGTTCCTCGCACGTCATGGCGGCAAGCCGGCGATACACTGCGTCAAGGTCGGCAGTCGACACGAAGGCGCCGTCGACGAGCGAGGGATCGTAGGTTTCCATGGACTCGCGAATCGACACGACCGACGTCGCCGTCCCCGCAACTGCGACGATGCGAGCCGCTCCGAACCCGTCGGCGCGCAGACGGTTGAAGTAGCTGCGCATCTCGTCGCACATCCATGCCCGCGCGCGCTTGAGCTCCAAAGGCGACGGCGGATCGGAGGCAAGGAACTTCTCCGTCACACGGCGGCATCCGATGTCGAACGAGCGCGAATCGCTCGGTGCGTCGCCGGCGAGGCCCGCGACGATCTCCGTCGACCCACCGCCGACATCGACGACCTCGATCCGTTCGCCTTCGAACCCGCGAGACGCCCCGCGAAACGACAGCGCCGCCTCGCGCTCGCCCGAGATGACCGACAGCTCGACCCCCTCGCGCGCCAGCAGCGCGGCAAGCTCGTCGGCGTTCTCCGCATCGCGCGCCGCCGACGTCGCGATGCACGTCGTAGATACCGGCTTCTCAATCGACAGGCGATCGATTTCCGCCTTGAACCCGGCAACGGCACGCGCGACGCGCTCCATGGCGTCCCGGCGCAGAACGCGAGAAGCATCGACCCCTTCGCCGAGGTTCGCGATCGCGAGCATGCGGGACAGCTCGCGCAGGCTGCCGGAGGCATCGACGTCGGCGACAAGCAGGCGACACGTCACCGTTCCGATGTCGATCGCAGCATAGCGCCCCGTCTCCGCCATCGTCCGCCTCAGCCCTCGCCGAAAATAACGTCGAGAATCGGAGAGTACCACGTCTCGGGTGCCTCGATCGAACCCGGCTGGATGTTTCCCACCGTGCCCGACGCGCTGCTGTCGCTCCCAGACGATCCGCCCGACCCCTGGACATACACGGACACCTCGCCCTCGCCGACCCATCCGAGATCATCGCGTGCCTGCGCCTCGATGCCCTCGTCGGTTTCCAGGTAATCGACCGCGTTGGCAAGCTCGTCGTTTCGCTCCTGAACCGCAGCGAGCTCGGCAACCGCCCGATCGTGCTCGCGAATCGCATGATAGTATTGCTGAGCGGGAGTGTAGAGAAACGCGCACGTAAGCGCGAGGCATCCGACGGCGCCGATGACAGTGATCGCCCTGCGGGACGACAGCATCTTCGCCACCGCATTTCCGAACGACGACATGCGGCTTTCGGTGCGGCCGTCGCGCTGCATGCGGAATGAGCGCTTATGCGCGGCCCCCATCTCCCCTTTGTACAGGGCGGCACGCGATTCGCAGGCAGCATCCGCACCCGATGCCTCGAACTGCTGCGCGAACTGCTTGCCGGCGCGCTCCTTCGTGCGGGCGCGCTTGCGCGCCTTCATCTTCTCCGCGAACGCGGAAATCCTGCTTTTCGGGCGGTCGGCCTCTTTCGGGCGGTCGGCGTCCTGGCGCTCAGAAGAGGCGTCGTCCTCCTCGCAGACAAAGCGGAAGCGCGCCGCATCGCGCCGCGCCGAGCGC
>CAZBEP010000022.1:5259-13163 GCA_964490925.1 uncultured Eggerthellaceae bacterium
CCCGATCCTCTCGCGACGAGCGCGCGCGGAGTTCTTGCGGCGAGCGCCGCGAGCGCTCGATCCGAGCCGAATTGTCCGCCGGGTCATCGCGGTATCTGCGAGTGCCCCTCGCGGACGAGCGGGAAGCGCGCCGGTCGCGTGCCTGCTCGGCAGATGCGCGCGTACGGAAACGACGGCGCGCAGCACGCGCGTCGTCGAACGAAAGAATATTCGCCTGATTGTTCATGGAACAAGCCCCCTGCAGCATTCTGGTTCGTTTCTGGTGCGGTTAATGCGCGAGGCAAGAGCCGAGAGCTATCGTAGCACAAGGAGTCCCGGTCAGTCGAGATCGAGGCCCTTAATATAAGATATCCACTTTTCGAACGACTCGTCGCTGATCGCATGCTCCATGAGGCATGCTTCGGCATCGGCGCGCTCCGCAGGGATGCCGAGCGCTTTGTGCAGGAAGGAAAACAGGAGCTGATGGCGCTCAAGCACTGCGGTACCGTACTCGTAGCCTTCGGGCGTGAGCGTGATGTCGCCGTAGTACGGCTGATCGAGCAGGCTTCTCTCCTTGAGCGCTTGCACCGCCTTGTTGACGGAAGCCTTCGAAACGCCAAGCTTGTTCGCAACATCGACGGAACGCACCGACTGCTTCGTCGTCCCGCCGAGCATGACGATAGCTTCGAGATAGTCCTCGCTCGACCTCGACATCTTATCCATCTGCGCCCCCCTTCAAGAGACGACGTCCGTTTCATGAAAATCGCTTTTATGTTAGCACACGTGCCATATGTCGAAGCCGCAAACGAAAAAACCTGCGGAAGAGCGGGAAGAGCAGCGAAAACCGAGCCTCGAAACGCACATGCGCCTTGATAGAGGCGGGTCGAAAAGAGGAGCCGGAGCGGGCGAGGGGGTTGCCCGCTCCGGCCTGGGCGGGGCAGAGGCCAGACGAGAGGAGCCGCTGCCCCCGGGTCAGCAAGAGAGAATCTTGCTAGAGGAGGAAGGTCGGTTGCTTTCGCAACCTCTTGAGCACGTTGTTAGAATACGGTAACTCTTTTGATCCGTCAAGCGTTTTTCAAAAAAAGTTTGATTTAGTTTACTATTGTGAAGAAGCCGTGAAAGCCCCAGATAGACAGGGGTATGCCCACCGGAAACCGCGCGCGAGGAGGAGTCGGGCGACAAGCCGACCGCCGGAGGCCCGCGCAACGGCGAGCGATCGCGGCGGCCGGCAGACCGCCGACCCTACATGTTCACGCAGTGCGTCTTAGTGCCCGTCGCCAGGTAGTCCATGACTTCCTGCACGGCCATCCTGGCGCAGTTGTCCTCGGCCTCGGCGGTGGAGGCGCCGAGGTGCGGCAGGACGATGGCGCCGTCCATCGCCATGACGGCGGGCGTAGCGAAGTCGGTCACGTAGCGGTGCAGCTTGCCGGAGGTGAGCGCCGAAGCCATGGCGTCGGCGTCGACGAGGGTGTCGCGCGAGAAGTTGAGGATGCTCGCACCGTCCTTCATCTGGGCGATCGCATCGGCGTCCACCATGCCGACCGTGTCCTTCGTCGTCGGCACGTGGATGGTGACGTAGTCGCACGCCGGATAGAGGTCGGCGAGGTCGGTCACGAACGTCATGGCAGGCGAGATCTCCGCCGCGCGCTCTTCCGTAAGGAACGGATCATAGCCGACCGTTTTCATGCCGAGCGCCTCGGCGGCCGCAACGACGATCCTCCCGATCGCGCCGAGCCCGATGACGCCGAGGGTTTTCCCGGAGATCTCCGTGCCGGCGAAGCGCTTCTTCGCCTTTTCGGCGGACTTGCCGATGTCCGGGTCGTCGGCGTTGTCCTTACACCACGCGATGCCGCCCGCCACGTCGCGCGCCGCAAGCAGAAGCCCGCAGATCACGAGTTCCTTCACCGCGTTGGCGTTGGCGCCCGGCGCGTTGAACACGGGCACGCCGCGCTCGGCGAGCGCTTCGAGCGGGATGTTGTTCACGCCGGCGCCGGCGCGGGCGACCGCCTTGAGCGTGGCGGGAAGCTCCATCTCGTGCATGTTCGCGCTGCGCACGAGAACCACGTCGGCTTCCTCGAGCGAGTCGGTGATCTCGTAGTCGGACGTCAGCAGGGCAAGCCCTTCCTGCGAGATGTTGTTCAGGCAATGAACTTTGTACATGGAGACCTCTTCCTTGCTCTTGCGCGCCCGGCTGTGCCGCAGCGCTCCGATGTTCCTTCCGCGCCGCGCAAGCGACGCGGCGTTTCCCTATTGTCCCGCCTTCGTCGCGGATGCGCCGCCCTGCGCGCCCGCGTCGTCGGAGGCTGCGCCCGCGTCGTCGGCGGGGGCGGCCTTCGGCGTGCGGAAGCGCGCGAAGAAGCCCTTCTTCTGCTGCGCGGCCTTTTGCGCGACGGGGGGCTTATCAGCGGCCTTGGCTTTCCGGGAGCGCTCCTCCGCGCGCGCCCGCTTCGCCGCCGCGCGCGCCTCCTTCGATTTCGCCGCCTTATGCGCCATCTCGTCGGCGTAGCGCTGGCGCTCTTTGCGGACCTTCGTGAACTCGAGCACGAACGCAGCGATGATGAGCAGGTACGACACGCCGATCATGACGTAGCTCGCGACGTCGGACACCGCGCCGCGCGTGGTCCACGAGAGGATCATCGTCGCGATGGCGAGCGCGAGAATCCCCCACCACAGGCGCCTGAGCCGCCGATAGCGAGGGGTGTCGGGCCTGTAGTACTTCTGCTGCCGCGCCGCCTCTTTGCGCCGCTCCTCCCGTCGGATCGCCTTCTTCTCCTGAGGGGTCTTTTCCGTCGGCTGGATGTACACCGTCGCAGCGGCCTTCGTCTTAGGCTTCGCCGACGCGGCGCTCTTGCGCGTCACGCCGCGCTTCTCTTCGCTCGTATATCGTTCGTTCATGGGGTTTCGCGTAGACATGGTGCTCCTTGCGCAGTGCCGTCGCGCCGGCTGCGGCATGCCGCCCCGGCACCGGGCCGATCATGCGGCGACGAACGCCTTTCCGGTGATGCGCTCGTATGCCTGGACGTACTTCTCCGTCGTGCGCCTGATGACGTCGGCGGGCATATGCGGCGGTTCCCCGGTGCGGTCCCAGTTGGCGGCGAGCCAGTCGCGCACGTACTGCTTGTCGAAACTTGCCTGGTCGCGGCCGACCTCGTAGTCGTCTCCCGGCCAGAAGCGCGACGAATCGGGGGTGAGCACCTCGTCGGCGAGCACGATCGCGCCGTCTGCGACGCCGAACTCGAACTTCGTGTCGGCGATGATGATGCCCTGCGCCGCCGCGTGGTCGGCGGCCCTCCGGTAGATCTCGATCGAAAGGTCGCGCAGCGCCTCGGCCCTCTCCTGCCCGATCTCCGCCGCGCACGTCTCGAAGCTCACGTTCTCGTCGTGGTCTCCGACCTCGGCCTTCGTGGACGGCGTGAAAATGGGTTCGGGCAGCTTCGAGGAGTTCTCGAGGCCGGCCGGCAGCTCGATGCCGCATACGGCGCCCGAAGCGCGGTAGTCCGCAAGGCCGCTGCCCGCAAGGTATCCGCGCACGATGCATTCGACGGGGAACATCTCCGCCTTCTTCACGATCATGAACCGGCCGCGCAGGTAATCCGCATAGGGCTTGAAGTCCTCGGGAAGGTCGGCGACGTCGGCAGAGACAAGATGGTTGTCGACGACGCCGTCGAGCAGCTCGAACCAGAAGCAGGATAGCTGCGTGAGCACCTGGCCTTTGCACGGGATCTCGTCGGGAAGGATGTAGTCGAACGCCGATATGCGGTCGCTCGCGACGAGCAGCAGCCTGTCGCCGAGGTCGTAGATGTCGCGCACTTTGCCTTGAGCCGCAGGTCTGATGTCGATGCCGGTCATGGATCGCCTCTCTTCGAGTCGTGCCCCTTGCGCGGACGCCGGGCGCCTGCGCAACGTTTCTATTATGCACTATCTCGCACGTCGGATGCGCCACATGGCGCTACGTGCGCTGCCGGGCGCTCTTTTCGCGCGCCTTCTGCTGCTGGCGCTGCTCCTTCTGGGCGCGCTGCTGCTGGCGCTGGCTCTCGCGCTCCTGAGCGCGCTCGGCAGCCGGATCGTAGAGCGGGAGGTGGATGGTGAACCGAGCCCCCTCGCCCTTCTTGCCTTCGACCTGCACCCATCCGCGATGGCGGCTCACGATCTCCTTGACGATCGACAGCCCGATGCCGAGCCCCCCGCTTTCGCGATTGCGACCCGCCTCGGCCCGCCAAAACCGCGAGAACACCATCTTCGCCTCTTCCGGCGTCAGGCCGATGCCCGTGTCCTCCACGGCGATAGAGGCCATAAGCTCGCCCTTCTTCACGCGCACGGTGATCGTGCCGCCCTCGGGGGTATAGCGCACGGCGTTTGAAAGCAGGTTCGCCGTCGCCTGGCGTATCATGTCGGAATCGCCCCGCACGAGCACGTCGGGCTCGGAGTCGAACTTGAGCGTAAGACCCGAGTCGGCCACGTAGGCGTCGTGCGTCGCGACAATGCCCTCGATAAGCTCGCCCACGTTCACGATGTCGCACTTCATGGGGGTCGAGCGGCTCTCGATGCGCGAAAGTTTAAGCAGCGCGTTCACCATGCGGCTCAAGCGCTGCACCTCGGAGTTCACCGTCTCGAGGCGCTCCTCGTCGGCCTTGAGCACGCCGTCGACCATCGCCTCGACCGTCGACTGGATGGCCATGAGCGGCGTGCGGAGCTCGTGCGCGACGTCGGTGGTGAGACGGCGTTCGAGCTCGCGATCCTTTTCGATGGAGTCGGCCATCGCGTCGAAGGTCTCGCCGAGGCTCGCGATCTCGTCGTCTCCGCGCATGCCCGTGCGCGCAGAGGGGTCGCCCTCTTTGATGGCGCGCGCCGTCTTTGTCACGCGGTTGATCGGAGCGACGAGAGTGCGCGCGAACAGGAAGCCGAGGCACGACGCGAGCGCGATGGCGAGCACGGTCGCAAACATCATCGCACCGTAGGAATTGTCGCGGAACTCCTGGTCGGTCTGGGTGAGCAGCGTGTCTGAGCCGTACACCCACACGCGCACGGATCCGACGGCCACCCCGTCGACGACGATGGGCGACGTCGCCATCTGGTTCGCATACATCGGGGCGAGCGAATCCTGGAACACGTTTCCGTCGTTTGACACCGTAATGGTGGAATCGTAGAGAACGTTTCCCGCCGCATCGACGACGACGATGCCGACATCGGGGTACAGCGCGCTCGCGTACGCCACCACGATCGACGTGTCAGGCGTCCAGCCGCCGTCCTCCTCGAAGCGGCTGGCGACGCGGTCAGAGATGGCGTCTGCCGTCGCCTGGATGTTCTTGCGCGTGTAGTCCTGGAAATGCTGCTCCCACACAAACGACAGCACGCCGATGGCGACGAGCGCCGTCATCGCGGCGATGAGCGCGAAGGCGAGGGTGACGCGCGTCGTGTACGAGAGGGCCTTCCATCCGCGCAGACGACGGCGCCCTCCGGAAGGGTTCTGGCCTTTTGCCTCGTCGTTTTTTAGGCTGACGGAAAACACATCGCATCGGCGTGGACGGCGCCCCGGACGCCGGCGCTAGTCCTTGGCGGCCTTTTCCGGCTTTTCCGCTGCGGCGTTCTTCGTCGGATCCTCGAAACGGTAGCCCACGCCGTGGACGGTGTGGAGCCACTTCGGGCTGCGCGGGTTGTCTCCGATCTTGGCGCGCAGGTTCTTCACATGCGAGTCGATGGTGCGCTCGTAGCCCTCGAAGTCGTAGCCGAGCACCTTTTCGACCAGCTCCATGCGCGAATAGACGCGACCTGGATAGCGCGAAAGCGTCGTGAGCAGCTTGAACTCGCTCGCGGTGAGGTCTACCTCCTGGCCGGACACGAGCACCTTGTGGCCGGACACGTCGATGGTCAGCTCGCCGAACTCGAGCACCTCGCGCTGCGGCTCGGAGTCGGAATGGACGCGGCGCAGCAGGGCGCGGGCGCGGGCGACCAGCTCGCGCGGGCTGAAAGGCTTGACGAGGTAATCGTCGGCACCGAGCTCCAGGCCGATGATCCTGTCCTCGACCTCGCCCTTGGCGGTCAGCATGATGATCGGCACGTCGGAGCTGTCGCGAATGGTGCAGCACACCCGCTCGCCGGGGACGCGCGGCAGCATGAGGTCGAGAATCACAAGGTCGAAGTGGTGCTTGGAGAACTCCTCGAGGGCTTCCTGGCCGTCGCCGACGGCGGTGACCCAGTAGTTCTCGCGCTCGAGGTAGGCCGTCACGGCGTCGCGAATGGCCTTTTCGTCCTCTACGAGAAGGATACGGCGGGTTTCGTTGCTCATACGGTTCTCCTCACTTACGGCGCGTGCCGCGCCCTTGGCAAAACGACTGCGCCGCCGTACGGCTCGCAGCCCCGCGCCGGTGCCTGCGCATTTGCGATTATTGTAGCAATTTGGAAAAATCCCCTTTCAGCGCTGAATTGAAATTGACACAATATCCCACATGCCGACCAAGAGAACGCCACAAAGCCGTCGCAGCCACATCGCGCCGCGCGCCTTCGAGCGATCAGGGAAGCACACGCGGCCGCAGCCGCGCCATACACGGTCGCAGCCGCGCCACACGCGATCGCGGCCGCGCGGCACAGGAAGGCGGCCGAGCGCGCCGATGCCGCATCGCAGGGAGACGCCGCGCTCCCGCGCGCTTGGGCAAGCGGTCCTCACGCTCGAGACCCAAGCGGGCGACCTCGCCATCACGCGCCGCCATCTGCTGATCGGAGCCGGCGCCGTCGCGGGCGCAGCCGTCGCGGCAGCGGGCGGGATGTTCGTGTACGACCAGATCAGCGCCGCATCTACGCCTAATTTCGAAACGCTCGAGGTTCCCGAGGACGCGGTGACCACCAACGACTCCTTCTCGACCGTCGAAGCGGACGCGAACATGGCGCTCGTCGGCAGCTACGAGCTTACGTACGGCACGCAGGTATGGGCGTGCGGCGACGACGTCGCGGCATGCCTTGTGCCCGGAGAGACCTCGACTCCGCTCAACACCGTCGAGCTGCTGTGGCTGGGAAGCGGCACAACCCAGACGGCGGTCGCGGAGGCGGTCGGCCAGGCAGAGGGGTTCAGCATCTACGACGCGCGCGCGACCGGACAGGGGCTTATCTGGGTGGAGGCGGACATCCTCGACGGTACATGGCGCGTCTACACCGCAGCGATATCCAACGGCGCGGTCGGCGAGGCGACGCTTGTCGAGGAGGGCGACTCCGACTGGGAGATGCCGCAGATCGCCGTCGTGTCGAACAAGGCGTTCTGGCAGGTGCTCCCCCGCACCGACGGATCCGCGTCCTCCGAGGCATCCGTCCTGCGCGCGGCGGAGGCGGGCTCGGCCGACTCGCATGTCGTCTACACGAGCAACGGGCGCATGTGCACGCCGCCCTACGCGACGGAAAGCGGCATCGTCATCACCCCCCGAGCCGACGCCTCGGGCGTGTACTACCAGCTTACCTACATCGATGCCGAGTCGGAAAGCGTACTCGACGCGCTCACCCTTCCCGCCTCGATGCGCCCGCTCGAGGCCGGCTACGGCGAGACCGGCTTCATGTTCTCCTTCGACGCGATCTACAGCTACGGGGACGGCATCTCGCAGCTCGGGACGTACACCCCGATGACGGCGACCACCGGCGACGAGGCGAGCGCGACGCCGTGGTTCCGCTACGGGCGCACGCCGTCGGCGGCACCGTGCTGGTGCGGCCGCTATCTCATGGTGAAGTCGACGACGGCCGTCGCCGGCGTGAACCTCGAAACGAGAGAGCTGTTCGCCCTCTCGTTCGAGGACGGCGCCGACGACTACGGGGACTACCTCGCGTCGACCGGCACGCACAACACCGTCGTCACGTTCTCCAACATCGACGACGACCCCATCGGGGGCACCGCCCGCACCTGCTGCCTCGTGAGGGTGTGGGAGCCGCTTTCGGAGTGAGCGCGA
>CAZBEP010000023.1:0-12800 GCA_964490925.1 uncultured Eggerthellaceae bacterium
GCGAGTCCCGGCTCCCGCGTACCGCCCCGCAGGCTCCGCCGCCTGCGTTCCTACTGCCGAAGCAGCAGCTTGCACGATAACAGGATTTGGAAGAGATGGCTCTTCACGCCGTGGGAGTCGCGGTAGCTAATCCCTGCAATCTCTTCAATTCGCTTGAGGTGATATAGCAGCGTATTGTAGTGCATAAACAGAATCTTTGAGGCATCGCTGATATTGAATCCGCTTTCAATGAATGTTTTGAGACATAGTACGTTGCTTGTGTTGTTCGCTTTATCGTATTCCCACAATCGTTCGACGGCTGGGTGGATGAGCCATGTCGAGTCGATATCGATCTTGTAGTGCTTGAGGAAGTCCTTGAAGAAACAGGTGTCATCGTAGTATTTCACGGTTGGCGAGGCCGTTCCGTCTTCGGCTGCCTCTCGTACGGCGGCAAGTGCTGTCTCTCCCTGCTGGAAAAATCGTTTCAGGAACCGGAGATCGTAAAAGCGCAGGCTGATCCCATGCAGAACCTCGTGATGGGGGAATACCTGTTTTAGGGCTTTTTCGAACTCGCCGCCTGTGAAGAGCTGATCGTGTCCGGTGATCACGGTAACGACGAAGTCGCGAAACGGTATGGAGCTGATTACCGCAGGTATCGAGTGTAGCTTCGCTGAAATATAGATCCGGTTTACGGCGGAGGACTCGATGTCGCGCGCTTGCGACACGATCACGCGTAGGGCAACGTTCGTGGAAATGCCGGCTTGCTTGAGGTGGTAGTCAAACCAGCGGTCGTCGATATGACGCTTGGTGAGCAGCTCTGTGATAAAGCTGTCTTCGGGCGCGGCAAGCTCCTCCTGTTTGATGGCGATGGCGGTGAGCATCTCCATAAACGAGCAAAATATCCGGGCAAGCGCCTTGAAGCCCTTCGTGAACGGTCGCTCGGCGTCGCAATAAACGATTTTGCCGTATCGCGTGCCGTCGACGAAGATGTTCGTGACCATGAGGGAATACGCGTTCGTTTTCAGGAAGATCTCGGGCTCGTGTGACTGTTCGGCGTGGGCGCTCATCCTGAAGCTGGGCGCGGGAACGCCCGTTTCGAGTCCTTCGACGAGCGCAAGGTATTCTTTGTTGTCGAAGTCGTCCGGGAGCACCCCCATGGAGCCGACGCACAGATCGTACGGGTTGAAGAGGAGGAATGGGTTTCCCAAAGCACGGTAGGCGATGCTCGACAGAACCGTGCCGTAGGGCTCCTTTTTGAGGGCATTGAGGGCGAGGTCGTTTTCCCAGCGAAGATAGTCCTGGTAGATACGGTCTATTCTCACAACGAGTTCGCAAGAGGCCCGTGCTCGTGGAAGAACGACGACGTTTGCGCGCAGCGTGCGGCGAAGCTCCTTTTCTGATGCCTCGCCGCAGCAGATCCAGTTGTTGACTGGGAGCCGGGCAAGCTTGGCGGAGACTTCGTCGACGTTTATCACAAAGGCAACCGATGGTGAAGGATCGGTCGACGGCGAGAAGAGCGCGAAGCCGGAAACGTCGAAACTGAGGTCGTCGTTCGTGCATGATCGTGCCCCGAGGTCCTCAAGCGCGTCGGCAATGATGTCAAGATTGATATTCATGGCCGCCCCCCTCGTAACCATGAAGTTGCCTGTAGTCGCGTGCAGTGACTCAGGACGCCGGATCTCGCCTTGCTTCCCCGAACGGATCTCACGTGCTGACGGTCAGCTTTCACGCGTGGGCATATCTCTACCTATAGTAACAAAGCGCAGAATGGCGAAGCGGCGCGGTGTCTGGGGTTTTATCACACAATCTGAACAGCGTCTTTGGGTGATATCCATATGTTGAAATTCCCCAAAGATAGTTCCGAATCGCGAAGGTCTTTGAACGATGACAGCTGCCGCCCCTTGTCGGTACGCTATAAATGCGCGCTCGACCATCGCGGGCGAGGGGAGCGAGCACACCGGTTCGAGCGCACGACGTCGCGATGCATTTCCAGACAGCAACTGAATAACGAGGAGGTCACCATGTGTTTCAGGCCGGCCGAAGTGTCTCAGCCGCCAGTGAAATGCCCGAACTGCGGGGGCGAGGTCTTCTATTCGAACGGCGTGCTTCCGAACAGCTGCCCGTTTTGCAGAGAGCCGCTCGAAGGCGCCGGCAACGGGGCTCCGGCCGCGCCCGCCGCGCCGGGGGCGCCGACCAAGCCGTCGGGAATTCCGGGCATCCCCTCGGCTCCGGGAGCCGCGACGAAACCGTCGGGCATTCCCGCCATCCCCGCAGCCCCCGGAGGGCCAAAGACGGGTAACTAGCTGGCTAGACGCGTGGCGCGGGCGCCTGTGCCGCCGAGAGGCGGGTCGGTGGGCATGGCGTTTGCGGCAAAAGGCGAGAGGGAAGGAAACGAGAGGAGCGGACATGGAGAAAGAGTGGAAGAAAGTGCTCGAGGACGGCACCGAGCTGGTGCGCACTTGCGCGTGGTCGCCTCCCGGGTGCCATCCCGTCGGATGCGGGCTCATCCTGCACGTGAAGGACGGGAAGCTCGTCAAGGTGGAAGGCGACCCCGATCACCCTATCACGAAAGGCAGGCTCTGCGCCCGCTGTCTGGCGCTGACCGAGTACATTTACCATCCCGACCGCGTCATCCACCCGATGAAGCGCGCGGTGGAAGACCGCGGCAAAGACGCCTGGGAAGAGATCTCGTGGGAAGAGGCCATCGAGATCGTACAAGAGAAGACAAAGCACATATGGAAGCATTACGGCGGCGAGTCCATCATGATGTTTACGGGCACGGGTCGTCAGACCTGTCTGTACTCAGGGCCGCTCGTCTACACGTCGCTGCAGTCCCCGCACGTGCTGTTTCCGATGTCGGGCGTGTCGTGCTACGGCCCGCGCCGCTCGATCGCCGACTTCATTCTCGGTGCCGGCTACCCGGAAATGGACTACGCGCAGTTCTTTCCCGACCGCTATGAAGACCAGCGCTATACGGTGCCGGAGCTTGTCGTCGTGTGGGGTAAAGATCCGCTCGAGTCGAACGGCGACGGCCTGTTCGGCCACGCTCTCGTTGACCTTATGCAGCGGGGGAGCAAGGTCATTACCATTGACCCGCGCCTCACGTGGACGGGCGCTCGCGCCGAGATCCACCTCCAGGTGCGCCCCGGCACCGATTCCGCGCTCGGCCTCGGCATCCTCAACGTGCTCATCAACGAGGGTCTCTACGACCGCGACTTCGTGCGCGAGTGGTGCTACGGGTTCGACGAGCTGGCGCAGCGCGTGCAGGAGTACCCGCCGTCGAAGGTCGCCGAAATATGCTGGGTGGCAGAAGAGGACATCGTCGCGGCCGCCCGCATGATCGGCAACGCGCATCCGTGCACCTTCCTCTGGGGTCTCGCGATGGACTCCAACACCTATAGCACGCAAGCCGGCCATACGTTCCTCTGCATCTGCGCCATTACGGGCAATCTCGATGTCCCCGGCGGCATCGTGCTGGCGCAGGAGCGCTCGTTCATGGGCGCGTGGCGCATGGAGATCAATTCCGAGCTCGCCCCGGGACTGTGGGAGAAGCGCATCGTCGACGACACGTACCCGGCGTTTCGCGACTATCGTCCGGAATCGCATCCCGACACGGTGTTGCGCCTCATGGAAGCCGATCCTGACGAATATCACATCCGCATGGCGTGGTTCCACGGCTGCAACGTGCTGAACTGCTCGGTCGCCGAGCCGCAACGATGGTTCGAGACGTTCAAGATGCTCGAGTTCAACGTTGCGCAGGATCTCTTCATGAATCCCACGATCATGGCGTTCGCGGATCTGTTCCTGCCTGTATCGACGTTCCCCGAGCAGGACGGCATCGTGCTGCCCCACTTCGGTGCGAACGCGCACTTCCTCGGCGCAATCAACAAGGCGATCACCGTGGGGGACTGCAAGTCCGACCTCGAGATCGACATGACGTTTGGCAAGATCATGCATCCGGGCGCATGGGAATACGACGACATGGCGGACTTCTTCACGAAGCAGATCCAGACGAAGTACCCCATCACGTTCGACGAGCTGCGCGAGATCGGCTGCCTGCAGCAGGACAACCCGTACAAGAAATACGAGCTGGGGCTTCTGCGTCCCGACGGTCGGCCGGGCTTCAACACGCCGACCACGAAGGTCGAGCTCATGTCTACGAAGTATCCCGACTGGCACGAGGATCCGCTGCCGTACTTCCATGAGCCCGACTACAGTCCGGTAAGCACGCCCGACCTTATGGAGCGCTACCCGCTCATCCTCACGACGGGCGGCCGCAACATCGAGAGCTTCCATTCCGAACATCGCCAAATCGAGTCGCTGCGCTCGCTCGTGCCCGATCCAGTGGTCGAGATCCATCCCGACACGGCGGCGAAGTACGGCATCGAAGAGGGCGATTGGGTGGCGGTCGAGAACATGTTCGGACGCTCGGTTCAGCGGGCGAGCGTGCGTCCCATCGTGCACCCGAACGTCGTGCACTGCACGCACGCGTGGTGGTACCCGGAGGAGGACGGCGAGGAGCCGAACCTGTTCGGCATGTGGAAGTCGAACATTTGCACGCTCATCCCCAACGACCACAACGGCCCGTTCGGCATGGGGGCGCCGTACAAGTCGATGATCTGCTCGGTTCGCAAGGTTGACTCCAAGGACGCCTTCGACAACGAGCCTCCCGCCGTCTGCGTCGACTACGACGTTCGGGCACGCGGGCGCGAGTGGGTCAACTCCGGCAAGACGCCGCTCGAGTTCACCGACATCGCCAAGGACGAGAAAGGAGGCGAATAACCATGAAGTCGAGCGCTTTGGTCGTCGATTACAAATATTGCGACGGATGCAACTCCTGCGTGGTCGCCTGCCGTATGGAAAAGGGCATGGCCGTCGAGGAGTGGGGCGTCCGGCTGATCGAGGCCGGCCCCGAGAAGGTCGATGGGAAATGGATGTGGAACTTCATTCCGTATCTCAGCAAGCGTTGCGACCTCTGCGCTGATCGCGTTGATGCCGGTGAGAAGCCGAGCTGCGTGAAGCACTGCCTCGGGTCGTGCCTGTACCTTGTACCGCTCGACGAGCTCGGCGCGAAGCTCGCCGAGCTTGGCGGCGAGGTGGAGGCGATCGTCCCGTAGGGCTGCAGGGGAGCTTCGCATCGCGGGGAGGCGCGCCCCCTCCCCGCGCGGAGGTTGGCCAACTTCGGGGCGCGGGTGTTACCAGGGGACGTATAGTAAGGAGGGAGTTCTATGGCTACTGCGAACACATCGGCGCAGCTGTCGTTCGGCGAGTCTGTGAGCAAGCAACACATCAATTCAGCGTATGCGTGGTGGGTCGCCATCTGCGTCATCTTCGCGTCGCTTGCCTACGTGATGGTTTCGCGAGCGGTGTCTCCGGGCATGGAGACCATCATTGCGTATTTCGGAATGGATACGGTCTGGGGCGGATCGCTCTCGTCGATTATGGGTATGATCTCGGCGATCGTCGTGCTGCCGCTCGGCGCGCTTGCGACGCGCTTTTCCGTGAAATGGATGGCCGTCATCGGTCTGGCGCTCATTACGCTCGGCGCGTTCGGAGCCTCTGCCGTGACGGATGCTGTGCTGTTCTACGTCATGCGCGTCGTGCAGGGTTTCGGCTACGGCGTTATGTCCGTCGTCGGTGCAACGATAGTCACCCGCTGGTTCGACGAGGCGCACCGCGGCCTTCCTATGGGCATCTACGGCGCCAACGTCGGGCTTGGCGGCTTCGTTATCAACTTCACCGCTACGCCGCTGCTCAATTTGGGCGGTTGGCAGGCGCTGTTCGTGTTCGTTGGCATTTGGGCGGCGATAGGTTTGCTGCTTTATCTCGTGTTTGTGCAGGACTGGCCGGCCGAGGGCAAGGTCGTCGATGCGAAGTCAAGCGAACCGGCGGAGAAGGCGAAGTTCACGGACACGCTCAAGCGTCCCGCCATCTGGATCCTCGCCGCGATCTTCCTGCTCATGGGTACGGGACAGCAGGGCATGGGCGTGTTCATCCCCATGATCATGACGCAGATCTCGGGCGCGACGGCCGAGCAGGCCAATCTTATGAACAGTGCGATCTCGATCTGCACGGTGCTGTGCACTATGATCGCCGGCGGCATCTACGGTGTGGTCACCACGAAGGCGAAAAACAAGCGCGGTCTGCTCGTGTTCGTCCTCGTGATAGTCGGTGCCGCGACGCAGCTCACGCTTATCCTGCTCCCGAGCGACTATCTCACCTCGTGGTTCGCCTGCGTGTTCTTCGGTCTGTGCGGAACGATGTGGATGCCCGGCTGCTATATCCTCGCGGCAGAACATTCCGGTCCGCCCGCCCTCGCCTCGATGGGTCTGACGATCTTCATGTTTGGACAGTACATCGGCGGATCCGTCGGGCCGGTCGTGATCGGCTGGTTCAATGAGAATATGGGCGGGTTTCAAGCGGTGGGCGGGTTCGTCGCGGTGCTCGTCATCATCGCGTGCGTCTGCGCCTTCGTGCTCATGCGTATGGACGTCAAGCTGCTGAGGCAGCGGGAGGCATCCGGCACCGAACGTGCCGAGTGACAGGCAGGGGCGCCGTGGCGGGCTGCGTGCGCGAGCGTGCGTCTGCGCCGCCGCCCCGTGCGGGCGACGATTCGCCGCAAGCTCGCACGGGGCGAAAGACGAGAAGGGGATGCGCTATGGAATTTGTGAACGATTTGGGCAAGCCGTGGAAGTATCGGGACGGCGATTATGAGGTCGTTCGCACGTCTGTCTGGTCGCCTCCTGGCTGCCACCCTGTCGGATGCCAGCTCAAGCTCTACGTTGACGAAGCCGGGCGCCTCGCAAAGGTGGAGGGCGATGAGAACGATCCGGTGACGCAGGGGCGCCTCTGTCCGCGCTGCGTTGCCCTGAAGGACTATGTCTACAACCCCTCGCGCGTGGTGTATCCCATGCACCGAAAGCGGGAAGATCGTGGAAAGTCAGATGCATGGGATCGCATCACTTGGGACGAGGCGATCAACGAGATCGTGGCGAACTGGCGCGAACTGACGGGGAAGTACGGCAACGAATGCATGGCCATCCACGTGGGCACCGGGCGCGACGGCATGCTCGGGCAGAACTTCGCCGTCGCCGTGTTCCAGACGCCCAATCTTGCTTACACGCAGTCTGGTTACGCCTGCTACCAGCCGCGCTCTATGTCCACCAACATGGTTCTCGGCGGGTCATATCCGGAAATGGACTACGCCGCCGGCCTTCCGGGGGGCTACGACGATCCCGAATACGTTGTGCCCGAATGCATCGTCGTATGGGGCAAGGCGCCGCTCGCGTCGAACGGCGACGGATTGTTCGGGCATGCCGTGATCGATCTCATGAAGCGCGGGGCGAAGCTCATCGTCGTCGATCCGCGCGTCCAGTGGCTCTCCACGCGCGCGGCGATCCACTTGCGCGTGCGGCCCGGCACCGACTGCGCCCTCGCCATGGCCATGTGCCACATCATGATCACGGAGGATCTCTACGACCACGATTTCGTCGACCGGTGGGTGTACGGCTTCGACGAGTTCGCCGAGCGCGTGGCGACCATGCCGCCCGAGCGCGCGGCGGGCATCTGCGAGCTCGATGTCGCCGACATCTACGCCGCCACGCGCCTGTACGCGACGTCAAAGCCCGCGTCCATCACGTGGGGGCTTGCGTTCGACCAGAACCAGAACGGGTCGCAGGCCGCCACGTGCGTGCTCGCACTCATGGCGATGTCGGGCAACGTCGACGTGCCTGGCGGCAACATCATCGGCGACATGGCGCCGCAGGAGGACAAGGATCTGCTTGATTCTGAGGGCATGGAAAAGGAGAACTCCCAGACGCGCGTTTCTATGGGGCTCGGCTGGTTCAGCATGCCGGAAGAGCTTCGCGCAAAGGCCGTCGGCATGGACAAGTATCCGCTGTATTGCCAGCTTATCATGGGATGCCATGCGGACTGCCTGCTCGACACGTATGAGACGGGCGAGCCGTACCGCATCCGCATGGCGTGGATCATGTCGACGAACTTGCTTTCGCCCACCAACGCCGCCGAGCCCGACCGATGGCATCGCGCGATGTGCAAGTCGCTCGAGTTCGCGTTCGGCACCGACTGCTTCATCACCCCGACGATAGAGGCCGTCTGCGACGTGTTTCTGCCGCTCTCCACGGTTGCCGAGCACGACAGTGTGAACAAGACCCACTACGGCGCGACGATGGGAACCTGGGGTATCGGCAACAAGGCGATCACCGTCGGCGAGGCGAAGGGCGACTTCGAGATCATGGCGCTGCTCGGGCAGGCGACGGGCAACACCACCGAGCTGTTTCCCGACCAATACGCCTACCTCGAGAAGTCGCGCCTGCGCGGCAACTACACGTTTGACGAGGTGAAGCACCTCGTGAAGTTCAAGCCGAAGGTGTACTACCGCAAATACGAGATCGGTCGCGCTCGTCCGGACGGCAAACTCGGCTTCATCACGCCGACTGGCCGCATCGAGCTGTACTCGACGCAGTATGCCAGTCACGGGGAAGACCCGCTGCCCTACTATCTGGAGCCTGCGTTCAGCGCGGTATCAAGGCCGCGGGACGCGAAAGCATATCCATTCGTCCTCATGACCGGCGTGCGCAACTTCGCGTCGTTCCATTCCGAGCATCGGCAGGTGTCGCGATTGCGCGAGCTTATGCCCAACGCGCTCGTGGAGATCAACCCCGACGACGCCCGTGCGCTCGGCGTCGAGGACGGCCAGTGGGTACGCATCGAAAACGAGTTCGGCTCCTCGATACAGAAAGCGTGGGTCGTGCCGACGGTGCGGCGCGGGCAGGTCATGGCGCACCACGGGTGGTGGTACCCGGAGGAGGGCGGCGACGAGCCGCATCTGTACGGCGTGTGGCGGTCCAACATCAACACGCTCGTGCCGAACCACTACAACAACCCACTCGGATACTGCGCGCCGTACAAGTGCATGAACTGCAACATCGTCCCGCTTGCGGAAAACTATGACGTCGACATGGGCGAGCACTGGAACACGTTCGGAAAGCTGGTGTGACCATGCCCCATTACGGACTTCTCATCGACTACGAGTACTGCACCGGCTGCCGATCCTGCGAGGTGTCGTGCAAGGAGGAGCACGACTTCCCCGTGGGCGTGTGGGGCATTCGCGTGCACGAGGACGGCCCGTGGCAGAAATGCGGCGACTCCGACGCGGGCTTCAACTTCAACTGGAACCACCTTCCCGCACCGACGGATCTGTGCGATCTATGCACCGAACGCATCGAGGCAGGACGAGAACCTATATGCGTGCACCACTGCCTGGCGGCGTGCATGAAGTTCGGCACGATCGAGGAGCTTGCCGTGGAGCTGGCGAAAAAACCTCGACAGGTCCTGTGGGCGCCGACGGCGTAGAGCCGGCCGCGTCGCGCCGCGTCTTTGTCGCGCTGCGCCGATGCCTTCGAGTCGAAGGGGCGTGACGGCTCATGTGCTGGGGGTGCAGACCCATGTGCGGCGCCTGCAAGCCGCCGCTGTACTTCTCGGTGCTCTGCCCCGTGTGCGGGACGCCCGCCACGGTGACGCGCGAGGAGTTCCTCATGTACTTCGACCTCCCGCACCGCCTGACCGACGAGGAGCGGCGCATGCGGGTGGAGCGCGCCGGGGAGCGGCCGACGTGCGCGCAGTGCACGTCGGACATCACCGATGCGGTGCGCGCGGCCGTCATGCCCGAGCCGTGCGTGAAGCACGGCATCGTATGCGGGTATCCGTGCGGCCAGCGGACGGTCAAACCGCGTCAGGGCGCGAAGCCGTGCCCCACGATGGTTCCCGTGCGCGCGCTTGATCGCTGACAGATCCGCGATTGCGCCGTCCTGCGCGAAGGGGACGCTTGGGGACGGTCTGCGAAAATGACTTCAGGGGGGATGGTCATGGCTGCACGAGCTCGCAAGGCGTTCGCGCTGGGGGTTCCCCTGACGACGCTCATTGGCATCGTGGCGTGCTTTGGCGACGACGCCGTAGGAGCCTCTATAAATCCGGCGCTCGCGTCGATCGCTGCGGCGTTTCCGGACATTCCGTATTCTCAGGTGCTATGGCTGTATTCGATGCCGAAGCTCGTCATCGTGCCCGTGACGCTCGTTGCGGGAGTCGTCACCGGAAAGTACGTCTCGTTTCGGACGGCGGCGATCGTCGGGTTTGCGCTCATCGCCGTCGGCGGCGTGGCACCGGTGGCGCTCGACGGCTTTTGGGCGGTGCTTGCGTCGCGGTTCGTCATGGGCGTTGGGCTCGGCATCCAAGGTCCGATCGGGCCGGCGCTCGTGCTCCGGTACTTTTCCGACCCGCAAGAGCGGGCGACCGTTCTGGGATTCGGCCACGGCTTCGTCAACATCTACGGGGTAGTCACGAACCTGCTCGTAGGCGGGCTTGCGGTGATCGACTGGCACTACGCGTTTTTCGCCTATGGGACGATATTCGTGCTGCTCGTCGTGGCGGCGCTGTGGGTGCGCGACCCTCCGTCGGGCGATGGCGCCGCGCGGATGTCCGCGCGCCAGATCATTGCCGCTCAGACGCGGGCGGACAAGCTCGAAGAGGTGCCCGCCCCACCTGCGGGACTGCGGGAGGCGTCGCCCGATCGGCCGGCCGGCGACCCGGCGGCCGCGTGGCGGCGGTTGTCGGGGCGGGCCTACGCGCTCGTCGCGGCCTATCTGTTTGCGCTCGTGCTTTGGGGCGTTGCCGGGCTGAACCTGTCGGCGATCATCGAGGCGGAAGGATTCGGCGACGCGGCGACCGCCGGGGTGGTCGTGTCGCTCATCAACGTGTCGGGTATCGTCTCCGGGTTCGCGTTCGGCCTGCTTACGAAGTGGCTGAAGGGGTATGCACTGCCGTTCGGCATGTTCCTCATGGCGGCGGGTTTTATGGCGTACGCGACGGCCGGGAACGTGTACGTGCTTGCGGCAGGGGTCTTTGTGGGGGGCCTGGCAAATACCATCATCATCACGGGCTTCGAGTCGGCGGTCGGCTCGCAATGCGATGCGTCGCTTATCTCGTTCGGGATGTCGCTGTGCATGACGGCGTCCCAGCTGTCCGGGTTTTTGTGCCCGCTCTACATCGGCTTCGTCATGGACGTGGTTGGCCTGTCGTCGTACTCGGCGCCGCTGCTTGTGTCGGCCGCGCTTCTGACGGCTTTGGGAGTCGTGTTCGTCGTGGTGACGCGGACATCGACCTTCCGGGCGAGGGGATAGGTCGCGATGGGAACATGGCTTGTGTCGCCGCAGCGACGGCTCCGCGGAGGGGGGACGGTGGCGCTGCTGGTGTTCACCTCCTTCGTCACGCCGGCGTCGCTCGACATGTACACGCCTGCGCTGCCGCAGATGGTCGAGTACTTCCATGTCAATGCGGCAACGCTGAACGTAACGCTCCTGGGATTCTACGTGTTCTTCGCGCTCGGACAGCTGCTTTTCGGGCCGGTGAGCGACCGCTTTGGGCGTCGTCCGTTGTTTGTTGCAGGGTCGGTGGCATATCTTTTCGGCAGCGTCGCCTGTGCGTTGTCGCAGGGGGTAGCGGCGTTGGTGCTCGCGCGTGTCGTTCAGGCGGCGGGGGCGGGCGCCATCGCCGCAGTTTCGATGGCGATGGTGAAAGACGTATTCGTTCCCGATAAGCGTGACCTTGCATTTTCGGTAGTCACGTCGTTGTTCGGCATCGGCCCGGTGGTCGCGCCGATGTTGGGAGCGGTGCTTTTGCAGGCAGGGGGCTGGCGTTTGATCTTCTGGGCGCTCGCTGCGTTCGGGATCGGCTGTCTGGTGTTCGCGCTTTTGCTCGAGGAGCCGCTTGCGCGATTCGAGCGAGCGGCGGGGCGAGCGAACGTCGTCGGCGGCCTGGCGCGGGTGCTCGGCAATCGGGGCTTTACGGCTTTCATGACCGTGACGGCGTTGTTCAGCCTGCCGTTTATGGCGTATGTGGCGGTCGCGTCGCATATCTACGTGACGCAGTTCGGCCTTACCGAGATTGAGTACGGTGCGTATTTTGGTGTTGCATCTGCCCTGATGATCGTCGGCCCGTTTCTGTGGCCGCTTATGAGGCGGTTTCTGAGTGCGCGCAGCTATACGACACTGCTCGTTGCGGTGGCGGGTGCGGTGGGCATGCTGCTGCTTTCTGTCGGCCGTCTGTCGCCAGCGGCGTTCTGTGCTTGCTTTGCCGTGTTTATGCTCGCCGAAGCAAGCGTTCGGCCGTTTTCAGCGAACATTCTGCTTGCCCAGCAGGAAAGGGATACCGGTGCTGCGGCCGCCCTCGTCAATTGCAGTCATACGGTTCTTGGGGCGCTTGGCATGGCCGTCGCCGTGCTGCCGTGGCCCGACTTCCTGTTTGGCCTCGGGGTCGTCACGGTCGCTGCGCTGGCGGTGGCGGGTGTGATCTGGCTCGCGATGCGGCGTGCGCGCGTTCGTCTCGACGGCCTTCTGTGACGGCGCGCTTGTCCTGCACGCTCCGTGCGCCCCCGGGTGCCTGCGCACGCACCAGGGGGCGCTGGTGAGAACCGTAATCTGCGGTTTGGGAGGGAATCGCCGCCCGCAGGGTGCCCCGCGCGGGCTGCTTGCGGGCGTTTCCCCAGGTCGCGGATTCCTTGCGGGTCTTTCGGGCACGCGTTTCCTCCCAAGCCGGCTCCGCGCCCAGAAAGACGGTATAGCTCAACGGAGGAGAAAAGCAGAACATGGAGTTTCCGTCCCCTCGCGGGGTTAAGGGGTGTCAAACACGCAAGGCGGCGGGCTTGAAGCCTGCGTCCAGCCTAGCTTTCGTCCCCTCGCGGGGTTAAGAGGCATCAAACCTCCTGACGCGCGGGAAGCAATCCGTCGGCGGCGAGCGAGGCCCGC
>CAZBEP010000024.1:0-12774 GCA_964490925.1 uncultured Eggerthellaceae bacterium
ACCGTCGTGATCGCCCACCTGTTCCACCAGCGTCAAGACTACGCCCGTCTGGTCATGAGACGCGAAGGAGCCAAATAGCGTCTAAGAGGGAGAAGCCTTCGCTTCGGCGAAACGCCAGCTGTCACCGCCGCCCGCGCGCATGGTAGACCCTGGCAATGGTGGGTCTTGGCGATCTCCTCGAGGACGGCGCTTGAGATACTGAGCCTAAAACGTCATTATCGAAGTAGACAGGTCAGCCGGCGATCGACCAGCAGGCGCTCGCGCTCTGAAGGTCGATCATGCGCCGGAACGCACCGCCCGCCTCGAGCAGCTCCTCCGGGGAGCCCTGCTCGACGATGCGCCCAGCCTCAAGCACGACCACCTTGTCGGCGCCGAGAACCGTGCGCATGCGGTGCGCGATCACGACGACGGTCTTGCCGGAAAGCAGGCGGGAGAGCGCCTCTTGCACCTGCGTTTCGTTCTCCACGTCGAGCGAGGCGGTCGCCTCGTCGAGCAGCACGACCGGCGCGTCTTTGAGCAGCGCCCGCGCGATCGAGATGCGCTGGCGCTCGCCGCCAGACAACCGCGCGCCGTTCTCGCCGATGCGCGTCGCGTAGCCGTCCGGCAAAAGTCGCACGAACTCGTCGCAATTCGCCGCCCGAGCCGCCGCGCGCACCTCCGAATCGGTTGCGTCCGACCTCCCGAGCCGGATGTTTTCCATCACGGTGTCATCGAAGAGCACGACGTCTTGGAACACGACCGAGTACGCGGACAGGAGCGCTTCGGGGTCGACCGTCGACACGTCGACGCCGCCGAGCGTCACGCTGCCGGCCTGCACGTCCCAGAAGCGCGCGGCAAGCTTGGCGGCCGTCGACTTACCGGAGCCGGACGGCCCGACAAGCGCCGTTACCTCGCCCTCCTTCGCCGCGAACGTCACGCCGCGCAGCACGAGCTCGCCTTCCCCACCGTCCTTCCCGTCGTAGGCGAAGCCGACGTTCTCGAAGACGATGTCGTAGCCGTCCGGCGCAAACGCCTCCGAACCCGTCATGGGCCGCTCATCGAACAGCGCGTTCGTGCGCCCGATGGCGTGACGCATCTCAAGCAGCTCGATGCTCGACTGCAGCACGATGTTGATCGGGTCGTACACGCGCGTCACGATGAGCAGGAACGCGAAGTACGTCATGAAGCTCACCTGACCAACCACGATGAGCATCGCACCCGCGAGCACCGTCGTCGCGATGCCGAGCTTGAGCAGCGCCTGAGCCGACGAGATCGTCACGCCCGTCGCGAGCTCTGAGGCGATCTCGCGCCGCTCGAAGGCGGCGAGCGTGCCGTCAAGCGTTTTCAGGAACCTGCCCGCCTGGTTGCTCGCGCGGATCTCGCGGGCACAGTCGAGGTACTCTTGGACGCCGTCGGCCATCGCGAGGCGCGCCTCCTCCTTCGCCGCCACCTTGCGCTTGGCGAACCCGCTCGCACACGCCATGAGAACGAACGCGACCGGAACCGGCCAAAACGCCGCAAGACCGAGCCGCCAATCGAAAACGAGCACGCCGACGATGACGATCACGCTCGAAATGCCCGTGCCGAACAGCTGCGGCACAACATGCATGAACATGCGTTCCTGGTCGGCGCAGTCTTTCATGATGACGCTCGTGAGGTCGGACAGGTCGCGCTTCCCGAAAAACGACAGCGGGAGCCTGCGCAGGTGCTCGGCGATGCTTTCTCGCTTGCGGGCGCTTTCCGCGTACACGGGCCCGTAGGTGCTGCGATACTCGATCGCCTGCGTCACGGAGATGAGCGCCAGGATGGCGATGCATCCCGCAGCATACGGCGCGAGGTCGGGCAACGGCGCACCCTCGACGAGGTGGTTCAGAAAATCCACCACAAGCAGGAACAGGACGCACATCGGCGCCATGAGCACAAGGTTCGCGACCGCGCAGGCCGCCACGCCCCGCGCAAAGATATGCATGCCCTCCCGCGAGAGCCCTAACGCCTTACGCAGCATCGCCGGCCCCCTTCCCTTCGATGCGCCACGAGGCGCTGCGCTGGTAATCGCCCCACATGCGCGCGTAAAGGCCGCCCGCCGCAAGCAGCTCGGCGTGCGCGCCACGCTCAACGATGCGACCCTGGTCGACCACACAGACAAGATCGGCGCCCATCACGGTTGAAAGCCGGTGCGCGATCATGAGCACCGTTTTGCCTGCCGAAAGCCGCGCAAGGGCCTGCTGGATCTTCGCCTCGTTGTCCGGGTCGGCGAAGGCCGTCGCCTCGTCAAGCACGATGATCGGCGCGTCTTTGAGGATCGCGCGCGCAAGGGCCACGCGCTGGGCTTCACCGCCGGACAAATAGATCCCTCGCGTCCCGACGACGGTGTCGAGGCCGTCGGGCAGCTTTGCGATGATGTCGTCGCACTGAGCCGCGCGCGCCGCCGCCTCGACCTCGGCACGCGTGGCCGCAGGGCGCGCCGCGCGGATGTTGTCGGCGAGGCTGCGCTTGAACAGCCGGTCGTTCTGGAACACAAAGGCAACCTCGTCCATGAGTCGATCGCTCGGGATGTCGCGCACGTCGACGCCCCCGACAAGCACCCGGCCTGCGTCGACGTCCCAAAACCGCGGTACGAGACTCGCGATCGTCGTCTTGCCGCCGCCGGAAGGTCCCACGAGTGCGACCGTCGCGCCTGCGGACACGGAAAGCGTCACACCGTCGACAGCCGGACGCTCCGCTCCGGGATAGGAAAACGTCACGCCCTCAAGCTCGACCGACGCGTCCGCCGGCTCCTTCGCGCGCTCGGGCGCGACCTCGGGCATCGTCGGCGCCGACAGGATGCCCTCGATGCGCGCGACGGCGTCCTGCGCCTCGGTGATCGCCTGGGACGCGTACATCACCTTCGTCATCATCGTGGTCGTGAGCGCCGAGAATACGACGTAGAACAAAAAGTCGGAGAGAAACGCTGCGAAGTCCCCTGCAGCCGCAGCGAGCAGAACGCCCGCCGGCACGAGCACGAAAAACGTCGCGTTGATGGCGACGAGCTGGGCGACCTGCGGGACAGCGCACATCCTCACATAGGCCGTCGCGAAGGTGCGGTACGCCTCGATCGACGCGCGGAACTCCTGAAACGACCGCACCGTCTGTTGGAACACCTTGACGACGGGGATGCCGCGCACGTACTCGACGGCCGCCTTGTTCATACGCACGAGGGCGTCTTGGTAGTTCTTCATGAACGTCATCATGTTGGCATTCTCGTTGCCGCCGCCTCCCGCCATCATCCAGCCCATGCAGGCAGCCGACACGGCGATGGGCACCAGACACAAAAGACCGAGCACCCAGTCGAACGACGCCATGACGACAAGGAAGGCGACCGGAGTGACGAGCGCGCCCACGAAGTCCGGAAAGCGATGCGCGAGCACGCCTTCGGTCAGGCCCGTCGCGCCCTCAATGACGCGGCGCAGCTCGCCGGTCGCATGGGAGTCGAAATACCCGAGCGGCACGTGGGCGAGGTGTTCGAGCGCGGCCGCCCGCATGTTCGTCGCCGTGCGGAACGCTGCGAGGTGCGTGCACATGAGCGCCGCGAAGTAGACGATAAGTCCGGCGAGCGCAAACACCATCGCCGCAACGCCGTAGGCGGGCGCCTGGGTCGCGGCCGCCCAGTCGGGCGCGACGGCAACGAGGTCGCGCAGAACGAACCACACGCACACGAGCGACGCGATCGAGCAAAGCGCATTGACGCCCGACAGCGCGCAGCCGAGCACCGTGAGCTTCCGGTAGCCGCCGGCGAAATCGAGCAGACGCGCGAGCGGGTTGCGCGGGTGGGAGGGCGCGGCGGCGTCGGACGGCGCTTCTGCGGCGACGTGCGCGTCCGACGTGGCGGATTGATCTGCGGAAACGGATGGGGAGCGGTTCGGCATGGGGTTCCTTCCTCTGGACGTGCAGTGGGCGCAGCGAGTTATCTTGAGATAACAATGTAGTGATTATTCCGAAATCGATGCCTGTTCTGCACTATGAAAACGATCGCTCCGAAAAAGAAGGCGACCGCACGGAAAGAAGCTCACCGCCCCGACGGCACGCGCCTCTTCGGAACCGCATCCCGCCTCTTCCGAGCGGGTGCCGCCCGCTCCGCGTCGCGCAGTGCCGACGCGCCCGCAGGCCGCCCGCTCCGCGTCGCGCGCCCGGCCGCCGCCCGCAGGCCGCCCGCGAATAGCCCGAGTACCGTCCTAGAATCGCCCGCGTACCGCCCTATGCCGCGATGCGCGCAAAGTGCTTCTTGAACACCTTCGCGCCGAGCAGTCCGCCGACAACCGCCCCGATGATGCAGCACGCGCCCGCCACCACGATGAGCGGGCTTTGCATGAAGCTCACAAGCGTCTCGCCGTATTCGACGCTCATGCCGCTTTGAACCACCATGTCCACGTACGAACTGCCCGCCAGAAAGATCATCGACTGCATCCCGAGCCAGAAGCACAGCGTCCACGCCGCAAACGCGACGATCGCCGCCGCCTTCGAGCGCCTTCCCGCGATCATGACGACCTCGACGATGATGCCGCCTACGACGATGCCGGCAGGGCCCGCCCAGAGCATGCCGAGCAGCAGCCCCACGACGGCCACGATGGCCGACATGATGAAGAACGCGCCCGGCTTTGGCACACGCGCGGCGATGTACATCCATACGATGCCGCCGGGGATCGCGCCAACGGCGTGCGTGAACCAGAACGTGTTCGCGTTCATGCCGAGCACCGTCGCGAACGCGAAGAACACAATGAAAAGCAGAAGTCCGAAGATTGCCAAGAAGATGAAGTCTTTGCCTACGAGCTTGTTCGAGCCCTGGGCGGTCGCTGCGGTTACCATGCGTTCCAATCTCCTTTCATACGGATACAGTACGAGAGGCGCCGTTGCCGCGAGCAGGCGCCGTATCTCCGTTACGCGTCCGCCGCGACGCCGGTCTCAGCGGCGGACGGCTGGTCGAAGCCGAACAGCGCCCGCGCGCGCGGCGCCGTGCCGGCCGTCAAAGGGAAGCGCTCGACGATGCGCCCGCTGTCAAGATGCGCGATCTCGTCGCAGGTGGCGCACGCGAATTCGAAGTCGTGCGTGATGACGACGATGCAGACGCCGTCGGCCTTGAGGCGGTCGATCTCGGCGGCGACGCGGCGCATGTTCGCAAGGTCGAGCCCGCTCGTCGGCTCATCGAGCACGGTGACGCGAGCCCCTTGGAGCGCCCCGGCCGCGATCGCAAGCCGCTGGCGCTGCCCGCCCGAAAGCGAGAGCGGATGGCGATCGCGCACGTCGGAGAGACCGAGGTCGCGCAGCTTCTCCTCGACGAGCGCGTCGGCTGCGGCCCCCGCATCCGGATCCGCGCCCGCCGAGGCGTCCGCCGTCGAATGCGCAGTGCCGCCCGACACGGGCGCGCACCGGGCGCACGCCTCAAGCGCAAGGCGCAGCTCGCCTTCCACCGTGTCGCTGAACAGCTGATAGCCGCTTTCCTGCATGGCCAGATACACCCGCCCGGCCCGCGTGCGGGCCGAAAGCGCGACGCCGCCCACAACGACCTCGCCTGCCGCTTCGGCATGAAGGCCCGCGAGACAGCGCGCGAAGGTGGTCTTACCCACCCCGTTGCGCCCGACGATCGCTACGGCGCGCCCCGCGTACGCATCGAAGTCGAGGCCGTCGATCACAAGCCCCGCCCGCCGACCGTAGCACACGCGCAGGCCGCGCACGGACAGCGCCGGCCCTTCGGGCGCACCGGAAACCCCGGCTTCCTTAGACGCTTCAGACGGCGGCGGCGCGCAGCTCGCGCCCGGATCGCGCCGGTTCGGGACGACCTCGCAAATGTCCCACGCACGCAGCCCGAGCCTCTCACGCTCGCACGGCGGCAGCGCCGCGAACGCGCCAGCGGACATATCGGCACGCACACGCCCGTCGCCCATGATCACGATGCGGTCGGCGACGCCCGCAAGCCACCAGAGCCGGTGCTCAGCCACGACGACCGTCTTGCCCGCCGCCTTGAGGCGCGCGACGACCGCGCCGAGCCGCTGCATCGCGGCAACGTCGAGCGCGGCAGTCGGCTCGTCGAACACGAACACGTCGGGCCCCATCGCATACACCGACGCGACCGCCACAAGCTGCTTTTCGCCGCCCGACAGCGCCCGGATGTCGCGCTCGAGCAGATGGTCGATGCCAAGCGTCTCGACCGTCTGCGCAATGCGCCGACCGATCTCGGCGCGCTCCACGCCCATGTTCTCGCAGCCGAAGGCGATCTCGGAGGTAGTGTCGAGATTGAAGAACTGGCTACGCGGATTCTGAAACACGCTTCCTACCGCACACGACAGATCGTCCATCTCCCACTGCGCGATCGGCGACCCGAGCACGCGCGCCTCGCCCGCCTGTTCCCCCGCATACACCGCCGGGATCAGCCCGTTCACCATGCGCGACAGCGTCGTCTTGCCGCAGCCCGACGGCCCGGTGACGACGACGCACTCCCCGCGGCGAATGCTCAGGCAGACGTCGCGCAGCGAGTCGACCGACCCCTCCCCCGCCGCATAGGAAAACCCCGCGCCGCACAGCTCGACAGCCGGGCATTCCGCAAGAGCCGCCGCGTCGCCGCGACGAGCCGCAGCCGGAACCTGAGCGGCCGCGTGCTCGCCGCGCGCGCTCACCATGCGACCACCCCAAACCTGACCAGCGCAAACGTACATGCGATCGCGATGAATCCCGCGAGGAAGGCCGCGTCGGCAATGCCGAGGCGCAGGTCGTAGTACGACGTGCGCGGGCGCTCCGAATCCATGCCGCGCACGACGGCGGCGTTCGACAGCTCGTCGACAACGATGGACAGTCGGCTCATGACGGGCACGAGCACGCGCTCCATCACCTGTACCGGATGAGCAATGACCGCCTTCGGGACAAGCGCCATCCCGCGCACGCGAAGCGCCTCGACGACGGAGCGAAACTCGGCCGCCATCGTCGGAAAGAACCGCAGCGCCACGCAAAGCGCAATGATCGCATGCCGCGGCAGATGCACCCGCTGCAGCGCACAGGCGAACTCGCCCACGCGCGTCGTCGCGATCATGTTCGAGGCGAACATGCCGATGCAGAACACGCAGCGAACCACGACGAACATCGTCGCGAACGAGGCCGTCACACCATTCGGAAACAGGAGAAACGCCCATCCCGCCGCGACCACGGCCGCATACGTCGCGCACCAGCGCGCCGCCGACGCCGCTCGCCCGCACCAAACGGAAACCGCCGCCGTGAGCACGACCATAAGGACGTGCCCGGGGTAGAAGCGCGGCGCGAACGCCGACGCGTTGACGAGAACAAGAACGAGGATCGACACGCGCGGATCGAGCCGGCGGTGCCGCGGGGCGGAGGCGTACTCCTCGCACCGGGCCACCGGGGCGGCAGGCGCGCCAGGAGAGATCGGACTCGCGATGCCGGCGGGCGCCTCCGCGTCGCACGCTCCTTGCGCCATCCGTGCTGTCATCGTAATATTAGCCATGTCTAACATGCTAGCGAGAACAGCGAAAACGGCAGGGCGACAGCGCACGACGAAGGGATTCTCCCGAAAAACGCGACGATTGCACCGAAAGGAACGGCGCGGCGGCGCCCCGTATCCGTCCGACACGGCCGACGCGGCGGTGCGCGAGCCGTTCGCACCACGACGACAGGAGGGCCGATGACAATCGAAAGCGGGCAGGCAGCGCTCGTCGCGCCGACCGCGCTCGTACGCGAGGCCGAGGCCGCGACGCTCGACGACATCTTCGCCCAGCAGATCAAGGACATGCACGGCATCCCCTTCGAAGAGGGGTCCCATCGCCGCTGCGGGCGCGGCTGGGAGATCGATCCCGCCTACGGAACCGGAACGTACTGGTACTACCCAATCGACGGCGCAATGGTGATCGCCGTGTTCGACCTCACGTTCTCCGTCGACACGACGCTCGCCTCAAACGCGCCGAGTTTTTTGTGCTTCGGCAGCTATGGGCGCAACATGGTGCCGTACTTCGCGCCTTTCGTCGGCGTCACGGAAGGATGGGATACCGGAACGCTGCTCGGCTACGCCTGGCGCAAGGGCACTTGCCGCAACGTCGCGCGGGCAGGCGAGCGGCTGTCGGTCGCAAGCATCTCGCTGCTGCCGCACGCCGCCGCCGGCATCGCGCGTCAGCTCGGCGTCGAGGCCGTCGAGCTCGGCGCGGCCATCTCCTCGCTCGACGGCACGCATCGCATTCCCGAACTGCACCGGCTCTTCGACGAGATCGCCACGACGACGCCGGGGCCGCCCGTCGCCCGCGCCTACTACGAATGCAAGATCCGCGAAGCCTGCGCGCTCGTCGTCGACTGGCACCTGAGCGCCGAGCGCACCGGCCCCCGCGTGCGCGCCGCCGACCGTACCGCCTACAACCTCGCGCGCAGCTTCGCCCGCGACCATCTTGGCGACCGGATCGAGCTCGACGACCTGTGCCGCGCCTCGTGCGTGAGCGCGACGAAGCTCACGCGGCTGTTCCGCGACATCGAAGGCGACACGCCGATGGGCGCCGTACGCATGATGCGCCTCGAAGAGGCTCAGCGGCTGCTCTCCTCCACCGACGACTCGCTGTCCGCGATCGCGGCGCGCGTCGGGTTCGGCCGCCAAGGCAGCTTTTCCGAAGCGTTCAAGCGCGCTTTCGGCATGACGCCGCGCGAGTACCGCGCGATCTCCGTCCGCGACCGCGTCTGACGAACGCATCTCCCCGCAGCCCGCAGCCCTCTTGCGCGGCCCTCACGAGCAGACCAAGCGCCGCGCCTCATCGGGGCAGTCGGTCAGTCGGCGGCGCGGGGCAGGCTGACGGTTATGGCAAGGCGCCCGTCCTCGACGTTCGCCGCGACGGAGCCGCCCATGCGCGCACAGAGGCCCGCCACGATGGAAAGGCCGAGCCCCGCGCCGCCGCCCGCTCGCGCCCCGTCGGCGCGGTAGAAGCGCTCGAAGAGCCGCTCCGCATCGATCGCAGAGGCGTCCTCCACCTCATTTGAGAAGGTCACCGCGAGCATGTCCGCGCCCCCGCCTGCCGAGGGAAGGACGGACTGCGAGACGGAAGGCGCCGATGCGCCGTAGCGAAGCGCGTTGACGAGGAGGTTGTCGAACACGCGCCTGAGCGAGTCCTCCTCGGCCATCGCGCGCGCGTCCTCGTCGGCGAAGCGGATCGCAGGCTCCCAGCCGCGCTCGACGAAGCGGGGATACATTCCCGCCACGGCCGACGCGAGCACGGGCAGCACCTCGATCGACGCAAGCTCGACCGGGCTTTTCTCGTCGGCCGCCTTCGCATAGGCAAACAGGGCGTCGGTGAGCTCGCGCATGGCGGCAAGGCGCGCTGCCGCCTCGCGCAGGCAGCGCGCCTTCTCGTCGGGATCGAAGCTGCGTTCGTAAAGCTGCAAGTACCCTTGAGCGCCCGCAAGCGGGGTGCGGATGTCGTGCGAGAGGGCGGCGAGGTCGCGCCGGAAGGACTCTTGCTGCTCGCGCATGGCCGCGCGCTCGTCGCGCAGCGCATCCATCTCTTCGTTTACGGCAGCGGCGACCGACGAGACGCCCGGAGTGGAAAAGCCCAGCGTCACCCGCTCGTTTGCGCCTCGGTCGCCTCGCCGCAAAAAGCGGGCGATACGCATAAGCGCGCGCTCGTAGAAAGCGACGAGGGCAAGAAGCGCGATGCCCAGCACGACCGCCAGAACCTGTTCCACGCCCGCCTCGACCCCCCGTCGCTTTCAGCCGTCATCTCCCGCGCGGCGCTCTCAGCCCAAGCTCCTGCGCCGCATGACGAGAGCGGCAAGCGCGCCGACAATAAGAATAGTAGCGAGCGCCTGGACGTAGGTCGCAGGGTCGCAGACGATTCCCTCGGCAAGCAGCTCCACATCGGCGGCAAGGTAGCCTTCAAAAAAGCGACGCAGAACGGAGAAGGTTTCAGGCGCTCTCGCAAGGAGGCTCCCGCCAAGCTGCTCGACCGCGCCGGCACCGATGAAAATGGCGCACAGAACCGCAACCGTCTCCGACTTCGTCGCGACCGCGATGAGCACCGTGAGCGACGCATACGCCGTCGTGCAAAGCGCCACCTGGGCAGACCACTGGAGCATCTCGACGAAGGAGACGGATTGGGGGACGTATCCCTGCACGCGAAGCGTCGCTTCCACGACGACAATCCCGGCAATCGTGGTGACGGCGGAGAGAACCGCCGCACACGCGACCGAGGCGGCGGCGTACGACACGCGCCCGCCGCGCGCCTGGACGAGGTTTTTCACGAATCCCGACTTGAAATCGCTCGCCACGAAATACCCCGTCGCAATGCTTACGACCATGGGCGTAAAAGACGTCACGACGAACGAGGCGCCGTAAAGCTGCAACGTGGACAGCTGCTCGTCGGGAAGCGTGAACAGCCCCAGCTCGGCAAAGGCAGGCCATGCTTTGTTGAGCCAGATCGAGAACGGCGTGGCGAAGGCGGCCAGGCAGAAAAGGATCGCATAGACGATCAAAACGCGCGATCTTGCGATGCGGAACAGCTGCGCGCGAACCATGTTAAGCATCGCGGCCGCCTCCCTTCCCGCTGCGTCCGTGCGGCGCCGAGGCGAAGGCATTCTCCGAGCGCGGCGCAGCCCCAGGCGCGGAGGCGGACGGATCGGCTCCCATAAGGCCCACGAACAGCTCCTCGATGTCGCGTCTGTGCGCGTGCAGCCCGGTCACGACGATGCCCGCCTGAAACAGCGCGCCTCCTGCCTGCTCGGCGCCCACGCCCCCCTCGGCGCGGATGGCGTTGTCGGGCATGATCGAAAAGACGGCTTTGGGGAAGGCGTCTTGCAAGCACGCGAGCGCGCGCTGCGGCTCGGTCGCGCGGATGCTCAGGTAATCGACGCATGCCGCCTCCACCTCCTCCGCGCTCATCTGGCGCACGAGCCTCCCCTCGCGGATGACGCCGTAACAGCTGACCACGCGATTGAGCTGGTCGAGCACATGCGAGCTGACGAACACCGTAAGCGATCGGACGCGTGCCAGGCTCACGATGATCTCTCTCACCTCGCGCACCGCCTGGGGGTCAAGCCCGTTGAACGGTTCGTCGAGCAAAAGCAGGTCGGGAGACCCCACGAGCGCAAGCGCCAAGCCCAAACGCTGCTGCATGCCGAGCGAGTAGGTCCTCGCCCGCCGTCTCGCAACCGCCTCAAGCCCCACGACCTTAAGCGCCTCCATGCTCGCTGCGCGCGCCCGGGGCACTCCGAGCGAAAGCGCCCGCACCACGACGTTGTCCAGACCCGTCAGCTCCGGATGGATCCCCGGATGCTCGATGAGCGCGCCGAGGCGGCGGCTCGCGCGCCCCGGAGACAGGCGCTCTCCCAGTATCTCGACCTCGCCTGCCGTGGGCAGCACGAGCCCGGCGAGCATCTTCATGAACGTCGATTTGCCGGCTCCATTGCGCCCGACAAAGCCGTAGATCTCGCCTGCTCCCACACGCAGGCTCACGCCGTCTACGGCGCGCTTGGCGCCGTATGCCTTCGTCAGACCGGACGTCCGTATGGCATCCATGCGCTCTCCTTTCGAATCATCGGCCTTTGAGATGATTCGAGTATCGAGGGCAAAGGTTTGAAAACCTTCCGCACATCGTCAAGAAAGCTACAAGATTTAAGGAAGCGATGATCAATTCATTCCGCCCGCCTTAAGCCCCGTGCCGGGCGCCTGCGTCCTCAGCCTCATCGACGCAGGCCACTGCGCCTCACTTAGGCTTCGGACGCATCCGCTCCGGCACAGGACGGATCCGGACGAAAGCAATTAATCATCGCTTCCTTAAGCGGCGAGAACCCGACGCCTTGCGCGAATCATGCGCGCAGCTCCGCAAGCTTGAACCCGATGCCCCACACCGTCTCGATGTACTGGTCGGTGCCGGTGCCTTTCAGCTTGGCGCGGATGTTGGAGACGTGCGTGTTGATCGCCTTTTCCTCAACCGCCGCGTCCTCGTTCCACACCGCGCGGTACAGCTCCCGTTTAGTGAACACCTTGCGAGGGCGGCGCATGAGCGCGCAGACGATGTCGAACTCCGTGCGCGTGAGCTTCACGGGCGCGCCCGCCGCCTCAAAGCGGCGCTCGGCCTCGTCGAGCCGCCACGCTCCGAACGAAAGGGCAGGCGCCCCGTCCGAACAGGCGTCTGCCGACCCGCCGCTACCGCGCCCGAACGAGCCCGCGCGGCGCAGCAGCGCTTCGACGCGCGCCGCCAGCTCGTCGAGGTCGAAGGGTTTGACCAGGTAGTCGTCGGCGCCCCTGCGAAGAAGCGCCACGCGGTCGGCCACCTGCGCCTTCGCGGACAGCACCAAGACGGGGGCAGACCCTCGCTCCCGCACGAGGGAGACGACGTCCTCGCCGGGGATCCCCGGCAGCATCAGATCGCAGATCACCAGGTCGAAAGCAGAATCACGCTCCAAGGCCATGCGGGCTTCCGTACCCGAGTACGCAGGCGTGCAGCGGTAGCCCGCGCCATCAAGCGCCGAGCAGACGACGTCGCTTATGGACGGGTCGTCTTCGACCACGAGGATCCTCGCCCCGCATCGCCCGTCCGTCTCCCAGGCCACGCCCGCCTCCTTGCTCCCCGCCTCCTTGCCCCCGTCGCGCGCCGACTGCCGCCTGCGGCGCCCGCCGTGCGCAGCGCCCGCCGCAAGCAGACTGCCGCAAGCAGCGCCCGCCGCGCGCGACCCTCATGCGACCGCCATTATACGCGCAAAGCCCCCGCACGCCGCCCGCCGTGTGCGACTCGAAGGCGAGTGCCTCCGTCCCCTCCGCCAAGGATCGCGGCTCCGGTGCCGGCA
>CAZBEP010000025.1:0-1290 GCA_964490925.1 uncultured Eggerthellaceae bacterium
TGCGCCGCACGTCGAAGGGGCGGCCCTACGCGGTGCTGCACGGCGCGGCGAAGGACGCCGCGCAGCGGCTCGGCGTGCGCGAGCTGCCGATCTCGCTATCCTACACGCATACGGAGGCCGTCGCCTGCGCGATGGCGATCACCGAGGGATCGGTTCGCGCCGCCGAGGAGCGCGTCGACCCGATGGCGGAGCTTGCGCAGCGCTTCAAGGAGGCGCGCAGCATGCTCGACGACATCGACGGGGGCACGCAGTCGCATGCCCCCGGAGGCGCGCCGGTCGAAGCGGGCGCGCAAGGTTCTGGCGCGGCGTGCGCTGGCGCGCAGACGGGGGGCGCGCGGTGAGCGATCCGTTCGAAGGCGTGGCGCGCCGCACGTATTCCGCCGCCGACCTCGCAGCGCTCGTGCCGCATCCCGCGCCCGACGCGCACAAGTATTCTCGCGGCGAGCTCGTGCTCGTTGCGGGCAGCGCCGCGTATCCGGGGGCTGCGGTGCTGGCGGCTTCGGCCGCCCTGCGCACGGGTGCGGGCTATGTGCGCGTGGTGACCGACGACGTCGCCCGCTCGCTTGTGCTTGCAGCGTGCCCGTCGGCCGTCGTGCGCCTGCGCGACGGCTGGAGCCCCTCCTCGGATGCGCCCGCAACGGCGCGCCGCCCGCGCGCCTGCGCCGTCGGCTGCGGCTTCGATGCAGACGACCCGGAGTCTAGGGATCTCCTGCTCGCGGCGCTGCGAGCGGCCTCGCCCGTGCTCGTCGACGGCGCCGCGCTCGCGGTTCTTGCCGAAGCCGATCCGCGCGAGCTGCTGCGGCAGCGCTTCGCCGCCGGCTTGCCGACGGTCGTTACGCCGCATGCGGGCGAGGCGGCTCGCCTCGCTGCGACGTTCGGCCTGCCGACGGGGGATCCGGCGCGGCTTTCATGGGCGATCGCGTGCGCATTCGGGGTCGTGTGCGTCGCGAAGGGCTCCCTTACCTGGATATCGGACGGCGACGAGATCGCCTGCATGGATGCGGGCACCGCCGCGCTCGCGAAGGCCGGCACCGGAGACGTGCTCGCCGGGATGATCGGCGCGCTCCTCGCGCAGGGGATGGATGCCTTCGATGCGGCCTTCCTCGGCGCGGAGCTCCATGCGCGCGCCGGCGTTGCGGCCGCAGCGCATCTCACCGACGTGTGCGTGACGGCCGAGGACGTCGTCGCGCACCTTCCCGATGCCGTGCGCGCGACGGATGCGGGCGCCGTCCGCGCGGTCGGGTTCGCGTAAGGATCCTCGGCGGCCGCCGTTTCGCGCCACGGCCCCTG
>CAZBEP010000025.1:1390-12741 GCA_964490925.1 uncultured Eggerthellaceae bacterium
CGGTCGGGTTCGCGTAAGGATCCTCGGCGGCCGCCGTTTCGCGCCACGGCCCCTGTGGCTGCCGTTCGCGCCACGGCCTCGGCGGCCGCGGGGGCGGAAGGGCGCCCTGGAGCACGCGGGGCCGTCCGCGCCACGGCCCCTGCGGACGCGGGGGCGGAAAGTCGGCAGAAGGCCGGTGTCCTGTAAAAAAGCGGGCGACCCGCGAGAGCCGCCCGCCCCAAAGGGGACAAGGTCTACGCAGCCTCGGCAGCCGCTGCCGCCGCCACGTATCCGGGGGTGTCTTACTGCGTGGCTCCGGACACCGTATCGGCATCCTCCTGGGTGGTTTCGGATTCCGTATCGGCCTCCTCCTGGGTGGTTTCGGACACCGTATCGACGCCTCTCGCAACATTGGCAGCCGCTACTGCCGCCGCCACGTATCCGGGGGTGTCTGCCAGCGTGGCTCCGGACACCGTGTCGATGTCCTCCGCAGCCAGCTCGTCGATGTCGTATCCCGCGACGTACTCCTCGATGGCCTGGATGTTCTCGATGTAGGGAACGGTGGCGCCGCCCCGCTCCGCCATTGTGGAGGAGTATGCGTCGCTGTTCTGGCACTTGGAGAAGAGCACCATGCCCTCGGCGAAGTTCTCGCCGAATGAGGCGTCGGCGTTCGGGACGCCCTCGTAACCGGAGTCGGTGCTGCCGTACTGGAATTCGTCGATGCTCGCGGCAACCAGCACGTTGCCCTCCACGAGGGACACGGCGTCGGCGACCGCCGACTCGCCGTGGGCGGCATAGTACGCGCGTCCCAAAACCAGATCGGAGCCGTCTCCGGAGTACTCGCCGGAAGAGACGATCGTCTCGTCATCGGCGATCTCGCCGATGAGCGCGAGGTAGTTTGCGGAGTCGGTCAGCGTGGATCCGGAAACGGCATCGACTCCGGAAAGCTCCGAGGCCGTCTTGCCGACGCAGTATGCCTCGATGGCCTGTATGGACTCGAGCCACGTTTGGGTCGCTCCCCCGTTCTCGGCCAGCGCGGTGGAGTAGACGTCGTTGTTGTCGCGCTTCGACATAAGCACCATGCCCTCGGCGCAGTTCTCGCCGAAGCCGGCGTCCGAGTTCGGAAGGCCCTCGATGCCTTCGGTGGTGGCGTCGTAGTACTGGAACTCGTCGACGTTGGCGGCGAGAATGGCGCCGTCTGCGGCGGTGGCAACGACGACGGAGGCGAAGCTGCGCTCGCCATGGGGGGCGCCGTAGCCGCGATGGAGCGTGACCGTGCCGCCTTCGGCCGCAGAAGCGTCGGTCGTCGTCCCTTCGCCTTCGGAATCGGTGGTGGAAGCCGTCGAGGAGCTCGAGCATCCGCCGAGCGCGCCTGCGCCCCCGACGCCGAGCGCAACGACGATGCTCCCTTTGAGAAAATCACGGCGACTGAAATGGTTCCTCATGGTTCCTCCTTAGGCTGAGATGCGGATCAACAGCGCTCTCGTGAGGCGCTTTTCATATGAAACGGGGTAATCCTAAACGCTTTCGGAATCGTAAATCTATAATCAAAATGCAGGAATCTATCATCCCAAAGACGTTTTTTCTTTCTGGACAAAACAGGGGTATGAAGAGTTTTACCAGTTCAAAACGTCGTTAAAAAGAATCATCTGAAACAGTTGAGCGCTGAGTGCCCCCATCGAGAAGCCGGAACAGCTCCTCGCGCGAAGTGACCCCGAGCTTGCGGTAGATGTTTTTGCGGTGGCTGCGCACCGTGGAATCCGCCACCGACAGCTCCTCGGCGATAAAGCGCGACGTATGGCCGCGACCTAAAACGACCAGGATCTCGGCTTCGCGAACGGTAAGGCCGCGCTCTCGGGACAGCATCTCGCACCGGCGGACATAGCTCTCCTGCTTGGCGAAGGGATCCGCGTCCGCCGCGCCCACTTCGTCGAGCCCCGCGCGCCACAGCCGCCGCGAGTCGGGCGCGACGACAAGCGCTACCGCCGCCGCCGCGAGAAGCGCAACGACAGCGGGGTAGCGATAGGCATCCAGGCCGGCAGCTCCCAGGGCATGGGGCAGCAAGCATGCCAGGCAGCACGCGACAAGCACCATGCTCGCCGCCGGCAGCCCGAACGATCGCGCGCGCCCTGCCGTCGCGACAATCGTCGCCGACGTCGCGAGCGCGAACACCGTGCAAAACGCGAAGGCCCCGGCCATCACGGCCAGCCGCTGCGAGGACCCGTCGAAAAAAGCCGCCAGGGCAAAGGCGGCAAAGGCCAAAAGCGGGAGGAAAAGGGAATAAACCCAGCAGACAAGGCGTTGGTCGGACTTTATGCGGAGCAGCGGCAGCATGGCCGCTGCCGCGACAAGGCCGCACGCCGCGGTCACGTCCGTCTCCCACTCGGTTTCCTGGAGCAAGCCGATGTCGGCGCCGCACAAAAGCAGCACGAGCGCGCACGCGGCGATCGACATAAGGGTGCGGGCGGGGGACGTCTCGGATCTGTCGAAGCCTCCTATCATCGGCGCGCCGCAACGACCGAGGGCGTCCTGCCAGCGAATCCCTGCGCCTGCGGGCGGCGCAGCTTCGCGCCGCAGGCGCAGGAACAGCAGCCCGCAGCCAACGGTCGAAAGCACGGCTTCCGTCGCGAGGTAGGCAAGGGCTGCGTCCCTCTCGAAAAGCGACAGCACGGCGACGTTCGCGAACAATGCGCACGCGCCGATCCAGACCGCGCGAAGGGAGCTCCGAACGTCGGGCAACCGCAGGCCGCTCAACCAGACAGACGCCATGACCGCGCCGCCGTATCCCATGG
Source organism: uncultured Eggerthellaceae bacterium (assembly GCA_964490925.1). Classification (GTDB taxonomy): domain Bacteria; phylum Actinomycetota; class Coriobacteriia; order Coriobacteriales; family Eggerthellaceae; genus CAZBEP01. The sequence goes on from CAZBEP010000025.1 coordinate 4,162, forward strand.
CAAGACCGCAGACGGCTTCCGCAAGCCCGCTGCGCATAACCCCGACGCCGAGGAGGACGGCAAGGGCGCATCCGACGACGTATGCGACGACGGCGGCAAGCATGACCCACGAACCTATACGCGCCTTCTCTCTTTTGACCAGGCATGCGACAAGAAACGCCAGCGCGGTCAGCATCGCCGACAAGGGAAGCGCCAAATGGGGCGGCAAGAGGAAGAGCGACTGGCGGGAATCCTCGGAAGAAAGCAGCTCGGACCACATGCCGAAAACGACGGGAAGCACGGGCGCGCTTGCGAAGAACAGCACGAACGCGGCCGTCTCGAACGCGTTCAAGCCCCCTATCGAGAAGCGGCCGCCGCTTCGCACCATGGCCTCCCTCCTTTTCGGAAATCTTGCATTCGGGAACATGCGTGCGCCCATAAGAGCGTATGCTGCTTTTATAGCACAGCAGTGAGAGCACGAAGCAGGGAGGAACGCCGTGATCCACCGGAATTTTTTTCGCTTCAACACCCCGAGCAGCATCGACGTCGAGGCCGGCGACGAGCGCATCCTCGACGAGGTCGTCGCCCTGTGCGACCGCTACGAAAGCCTGTTCTCGCGCTTCAACCCGGAAAGCCAGCTCTATCGCGTCAACGGCTCCGGAGGGCTCCCCTGCGTCGTCGACTCCGAGCTTGCCGCTCTCACCGCAACGGCGCTCTCGTACTGCCGCGAAACCGAGGGCAGCTACGACATAACCATGGGAAGCGTCACGCGGCTGTGGGACTTCAAGCAAGGGGTCGTGCCGGACGAGGACGCCGTGGCGCAGGCGCTTGCGCATGTGGATTACCGTGCCGTGAGCGTCTGCGGCTCCGAGATAGCGATACGCGACGCGGCCGCGTCGATCGACTTGGGAGGCATCGCGAAGGGCTACATCGCCGACGCGATCTTGGCGCTTCTCCGAGAGCGCGGCGTGAGCCATGCGTTGGTCAACCTTGGCGGAAACGTGGCCGTGATGGGGGGGAAGCCCGACGGCTCTCCGTGGCGCATAGGCATCCGCAAGCCCCAGCCTTCACGCACGATGCCGGTGATGGAACACTTTGCCGTGGTGGAGATGCGGGACGGGTCTGCGGTGACGAGCGGCGTGTACGAGCGCGCCTTCACGCGCGGGGACGTGCTGTATCATCACATCCTCGACCCGAGCACGGGGTTTCCCGCGCAGACGGACCTCTTGAGCGCCACCGTGCTGTCGCGCGCCTCGATCGACGGAGACGGGTTCACCACCGCGCTGGTCATCATGGGCGCCGACCGCGCCCTTGAGTTCGCATGCGCGCACCCTGGCATAGAGGTGATCCTCGTCACGCGCGAGGGGGACGTGCTCGCAACGCCGGGCGTGGGAACCGACATCCCCTTCGAGATGAAGGGGTGAGGCGCCGCGGGGAAGCCCCTGCGCGGGCGGCCTTCGCGACTCTGAGGCGTCGGGGCGGCCGCTTACGTATGCTCGTCGAGGTAGTCGATGATCTCCTGGCGGGAGTGCAGGCCGGTTTTCGCGTAGATGTGCGTGATGTGCGAATGCGCGGTGCTCGGAGAGATGTGCAGCTTCTCTGCGATTTTGCTTTGGGTGAGTCCGAGCGCGTAAAGCGCGAGCACCTCTCGTTCGCGTTCGGAAAGCATGAAGGTATTCTTCATGTTTTCGACGGCCGAGGCGAGGATCGCGCGGCGCAGGGCGGTCGGGGCGCTCTCTTCGTCGGATATTCCGAGGGTACGGTAGAGGGCTTCCTGGGCGCTTTTCCTCCATCCCGCCTCTTCGCGCTGCGCGTCGGCCGCGCTTGCCAGCACGATGGTCGTCGGGACCATGATGAGCGCGCACACGACGGCGGCGATAAGCATGTCGTTGGGAAAATGCGAGCTGTAGATCGTCTGTATCCCGGAGGACAGGACAAGGCTGCTCACGCGTGCGAGCGCCCCGGGAGCCAGAAACGCCATGATGCCGCCTACCGTATAGCAGTGAGGATCAAAGACCCCCCTGTTCATGAAGGCGACGATGATGCACCACGTATACGCGGTGGCGACGTCGCTGAACGAGATCAGAAACGCCATCCCGAGGGCGGGAATGCCGGGTGCGGCGGCATAGAGGAACAGGGAGACGAGCCCGAGGCCCTGCATCCAGCCCCAAATAGAGATGGGGCTTGTGCCCGTATATTTGCTTTCCCGGCGCGCCTTTCCCAGAAGCAGCACAATGGAGAGCGCTCCACACGCGATGCGCTCCCACGCCAGGAGGTTGTGGGGCATGCCGTACGGGAACCCCCACAGGATGCTCTCCGCCACCGAGACGACGATGATCGCCGCCCCGCAGCTCAAGAGGAAGCGAGGGTTGTACCCCTGCTTTCGTGCGAGGTCGAGATAGCCGGGCGCGCTGCCGGAAAAGTGCGTGATTGCGAGAGCGTTGGGGCGCAACGGCCTTCGTATAAGAGGTATTTGCAGCACGGCGCATGCTCCGACGGCGGCGCAGGCAAGCGCACGGGGGGCAGAGGCGAACGCAGTGCACAAGGCTTCGCTCACGACCATAGAGGAAAACGTCGTTGCGATCACGATCCCCATAGGAATCTCTTTAAGCTGGCGAAGCCAGTGGGACACGACGAGCACGTTGCCGATCGCCGCACCTATCGAGAACGCGAAGGCGGCGGGCGAGGGGGCTCCGAACGCAGACGATGCAGCCAGGCAAAAGGAAGAGGCCGCCTGGGCGGCTATGCCCGCTGCGGTGAGCTTGCCGGCCGTTCGGGCTTCGAGGCGTTTCCTTTTGCGGGAGGAGGCGATCGCGAGTACGAGGACGGCGATGAGCGAGGCGACCACCATGGCCGAGTCGGGGACGTAGGGGTGCTCCGTGTAAGCGCTGCTGCTGTAAGCCCCCACCCCGAACGTTCCTTGGGAGATGCCGAGGCCAAGGATCGCCGGCAGCATGGCTGCGGCGATCGAGATGTAGTCTTTGGTCGGATCCAAGAACGCGCGACCGAATCGGCGCGGGGAAGAGGTTTCTTCATGCGTCGGCATGGGTGCGTCCCTTCGGTGTGTGGGCAGCGGCTCGGCGCGAATCCTTGGCGGCTCCGACCGACGCAACCCGCGCTCGCTTCGATCCACGCTCCATCGCCTATTGTAGATGATTTTCCTTTTGCTCCGTCATCTGACCGCTAAAAGATGACTGCTTGCTGCTCTGAGACGCTACATTCTCGAATGGGCGCGGTTGCCCCGATTGCGCTGCCGATCAATTGCCCAGATTGCGCTATTGCTCAGGGGGGGCTGAGGCGGAGGCGCTCGTCAAGGGCGGGGCGCCCGTGGGTGGGACCGACGGGCAAGCAAGCGTCATGCAAAGCGAGAATCACGAACGATAAGGAGGACTGTATGCTGGAGAAGCCGGTATCCAGAAGAAGCCTCGTCGTGGGGGCGGCGGCTGCGGGTGCCGCCGTTGCCGCTGCGGGCCTTGTTTCGGGATGCTCCGAAGGAGGGGGCGATTCCGAGGAGAACCACTCTGCGGACATCAAGTACACGCTATGCGCGGGCTGCGGCAACGACTGCGGCGTGGTCGCCTATGTGCAAGACGGGGAGTTCTGGAAGGTTGCGGGGCATGAGGACCATCCCTACGTGCGGGGGTGCCTGTGCGGTCGGGGGCAGGCATATTCCGCCGTCCTGCATTCGGAGGCGCGGATCCAGACTCCGCTCAAACGGGAGGGCGACGGCACGTTCTCTTCGGTAAGCTGGGACGACGCGCTCGCCGATATCGCCGAGAGGATCGCTGCCACCACGCCGGAGCGCGTGGTCATGTTCCAGGACGGCCGCAGCACGAACAGCTATTTCACCGAGCGCTTCATGGCCGCCATCGGGTCTCCCAACTACATCAGCGAATCCGTGCTCACCGACGTGGACATCCTCGCGGTCGGAAGCAGGATCTTCGGTTCGTTCCCCTCGCCCGATGCGGGCGAGTCGCGCTACATCGTCTTGTTGGACAAAAGCTACTACGAAGGCATCCGCCCCGTGGAGGGGGAGGAGATGCTGCATGCCCGCGAGGAAGGCGGGCACATCGTCGTCGTCGACCCCCGCCTCCCCGACTTCGGCGCCATAGCCGACGAGTGGGTTCCCGTTCGGGCCGGATGCGAGCTTGCGTTTCTGCTCGGCGTCATAGGGCATATCGCTGCGACGGGCGGCTACGACGCCGACTTCGGGCGCGAGTACGGCAACGGGTTCGATGAGTTCATCGAGGCGATGCAGGAGTTCACCCCGGAATGGGCCGCAGAGATCTGCGACGTCTCGGCCGATAAGATCGTCGAGATCGCCGAGGGCCTCGTGGCCGCCGCCCCCCATTGCTACATCGACATGCAGTGGGGAGGCATGGTCGGCTCGGGGTATCGCAACAGCGCCCAGATGCTGCGCGCGCTGCTTTTGGCCAACGCCATGCTCGGCAACATCAACCAGGAAGGAGGGCTGCTGTTCCCGCTTTCCCCCTCCTTCGACTCGAGCGCGCTCGACTCCGACGTGTTCGTTTCGGTTCCCACCGTCCGGGGAAACCGCATCGGCGACGGAGACTACCCGCTTGCCTACCCCTACGTCGGCAATTGCCAGGCCGCGCTCGGCAGCGCCCAAGACGGGGAGATCGACGTGGCGTTCTTCGTGGAGAGCAACCCCTTGCGCGACTACTCCGACACGGCGCTCGTGCAGGCCGACCTCGACGCCATTCCGTTCAAGGTCGCCGTCAGCCCCGTCGTGAACGAGACGGCGAACCAGGCCGATTACGTCCTGCCTGCGCTCACCTACCTGGAAAACGAAGAGGTCGTGGGCATCGCCACCGCCAAGGAGACGGTGGCGGCGCTTCGCTCCCCGGTCGTCGATCCCGTATATCCCGAGGCGAAAAGCATCTCGGAGATCATGCGCGAGCTCGGGTCGGCGTGCGGGGTGGGCGAGTACTTCTCGTTCACGATCGAGGAGTACAACGAAGCGCGCTGCCGCGGGTACGGCCTCGATTACGAGCAACTGAAAGCGCAGGGCGTCATCCCGCTCGAGGACTGCGTGTTGGAATACGGCTCTGCGCCGACGTTCGGCACCTCGTCAGGGCTCATCGAGTTCACGAGCCAGGCATTCTCGGAGGCCGGGTTCGGCCTTACTCCCGAGTGGCTCGAGCCCGAGGTGCAGGGCAGCGTGGAGGAGCCCCGCCTGATCCTCGGGGACCAGGGGTTCCAGGTTCGATCCTACACGGAAGCTTCGGACAAGATAGCGGCCGTCGCCGCCGACACCCAAGACGACCGGCTTTGGATCAACCCCGACACGGCGGCTGCGGCCGGGGTTTCCGACGGAGACAAGGTGGAGATCGCCTCCTCGGTGGGAAGCGTCACCGCGACGGCGCGCGTCACGTCCCGCATCCACCCCGAAGCCGTGTACCTGCCGCCCCATTACGGATGCCGCCTCGACGAGATGGCGGAGGCGAACGGACTCGGCGCGGTGGCGCGCACGCTTGTGCCCCGCGCCGCCGAGCCGGCGACCGGCGCGGCCATGAGCCACGAGGTCACGGTGACTGTGAGGAAGGTGAGCGCATAGATGACCCGCTACGGAATGCTCATAGACACGCGGCGCTGCATCGGCTGCTATGCGTGCCGCGCGGCATGCCAGAACCAAAACCGGCTGTCCGCCGAGACGACGTTCATCAAGTACCATTTCTTCGAGAAGGGGGACTACGGCAGCCTCCGGGTGGAGACGGTGCCCACCCAGTGCATGCACTGCGACGACGCCCCGTGCCAGCAGGTCTGCCCCACCGGCGCCACCTACACCACCGAGGTCGGCACCGTGCTCATCGACGACGAGCGCTGCATCGGCTGCAAGTACTGCGCGAGCGCCTGCCCCTACGATGCGCGCGTGCAGATACACGAAACGGGCGTCATCGACAAGTGCCGCCTGTGCCACCAATACGTTCAGTACACCGACGAGAACAGCGCCATGACCACGTGCGTGACCGCCTGCCCGACCGGCGTGCGCCTTTTCGGGGACCTTGACGACCCGGACTCTGAACTGTCGGTTGCTATTGCCGAGAACAATGCCGAGCCGATCGCAGGGGATCTGACCCAGGCGAAGTTCTATTTCGTGAGGTGATCGAAGCATGATCTACGAACAAATGTGGGGTTCCATTATCGCGTGGTACCTGTTTTTGGCCGGCATCGGCGCAGGAGCCTTCATCACGGCGGCGATTCTCAGGTGGCGGCGGCCCGAAGCCGTGCGCATGCGCCGCGCCGGGCTGATCATCGCCCCTGTCGTGGTCGCCGTCGGGCTTGTTCTGCTCGTGGTGGACGCCGAGGCGGGGCTGCGCAATCCGTTGCGCTTCTTCTACTTGCTGACGAACTTCGGGTCGGTCATGACGTGGGGCGTGGTCTTTCTGAGCCTGTTCATGGTCGTCGTGCTGCTTGCGCTTGTCCTAGATCTGCTGAAGAAGAAGGTTCCGGCCGTGGTGTGGATCGTCGGCGCGGTGTTGTCGGTGTGCGTGGCCGGCTACACCGGAGCGCTGCTCGGCGTGTGCGTCACCTATCCTTTGTGGAACAACGGGCTTCTTCCGGTGCTGTTCCTCGTCTCGGCGCTTTCGGCGGGCATGGCGTCGGTCCTGCTTGTGGGAGCCATACGCTATCCTGCGGAGTTTAAAGAGGCGGGAGTCGTGAAAAAGGTCCACTTCGCTTTGCCCATCGTGGAGCTGCTGCTCTTGGCGGCGGTATGCGTCCTTACGGCGAACAGCTCGGGCGCCGGGCAAGAGTCGGTGGCGGGCCTCCTGTCGGGGGAATGGGCCGTGGCGTTTTGGGGCGGCCTCATCGTCGTCGGCCTGGCCATCCCCATCGTGGCAGAGCTGTATTCGCTGTTCATCGCCCCTGAGTCGTTCGAGAAAGGCGCGCCTGCCCGCGTGCTGGGAGGGACGGCCGACGCGTGCGTGCTGGTCGGCGGCTTCATGCTGCGTTACCTGATCGTGATGGCCGCCGTGCCGCTCGCCTTCGTTTCGTGAGAGGAAAAGGGCGCGCGGGCTTCGCCGCACGCCCTCCGAAAACTGCCAAGCCGAGTTTGAAGGGGCGGTGCGGCTCGTGCGGGGTCAGGCGCGCACGAGCCGCACCGCCCTCAGTCGTCGGGGCCCGCCTGGACGGGGTGCGCCCCACGCGCAGCTTTGGAGCACCGCCCTCAGTCGTCGGAGCCCGCCATGCCAAGCTCCTTCAAAAGCTCGCCGGCAAGGTAGGGCGCCGGAAGGTGCTGCACGCCGTAGGCGCCCTCTTCGATGAGCCGGGCGAGGGCGCTTCCGTAGTATCTGCCGAGCGCTTCGTCGACGGGCATGTCGAGTTTTTCGCCGATGATCGCCACGATGTCCGCTTCGAGCTTTTCGATCAGAATGCCGCCAAGTTGGTCGATGACAGCCTGGTTCATCGTGATGCTCATGCAACCACCTCGTAGGTCGATCCGTGGCAGAGCCTCATGGCGTGACCCCGCGGATCGCGACGAAGCGGGTGAGGTCGTCGACGAGGTAGTCTGCTCCAAGCGTATGGAGCACGTCGTAGAACGGCACGATGTAGGCTTTGATTGCGTCGGCTCGGGCGAGGGTTCGGTAGGCTTCCGCCGGCGTGCGCTTCCATGCCTCGGCAAGCCGGTGGACAAGGAATACGCTGAAGTCGATGACCCCTCGATCGTTCGCACCCATGGCGCCTCCTCTCTTTGCCGACAGCATAGCAACGGCGGTGCGGCGGGCTTGGGGAGGGTCGGGGACGTGCGCGCGAGTTGCGGCGCTGCGCCCTCGGTTGCCGAAGGCGCCCGGCGCCTCCGGGGCCGGGTCGATGCCGGAGGCTCTTTCGTTTATCATCGCGTCGTGAGCCGTCATGCGGCGCGACGCGTATCGCGTGCGGCGCGGCGGCGAAGAGGAGCCTTTGCAAGCGCACGGCGCGTCCCGGCGCCGTGCTCTGCACGACCGAGGGAATCGGAGGGCGGCATGGCCGAAGAGCAGGAAAGCCTTTTCAGCGAGGCCGAGGGCGCGCGCGCGGTGAGCGACCCCGCAGCGCGCATCGAGCGCCTGCGGAGGGAGATCGAGCGCCACAGCTATCTCTACTACGCCAAGGACGCGCCCGAGATCTCCGACGGCGCGTTCGACTCGCTCATGCGCGAGCTGCGCGAGCTTGAATCGCGCCACCCGGAACTCGTCGATCCGTCCTCGCCCACGCAACGCGTCGGCGGCTCCGTGGGAGAGCAGTTCGCTCCGGTGCGCCACGAGCAGCGCATGTACTCGCTCGACAACGCGATGGACCTCGAAGAGCTCGACGCGTGGATGGATCGCGTCGTCGAGGCGTTCGGGCGCTTCGTGCCGCTGTGCTGCGAGCTCAAGATCGACGGCTCTTCGATCGCGCTCACCTACGAGGACGGCCGGCTTGCGCGGGCGGCGACGCGCGGCGACGGCACGACGGGCGAGGACGTCACCGCGAACGTGCGCACGGTGCGCGACGTCCCGCTGCGGCTGCGCGACGCGGCCCGCGCCGCCATCGCGCAGGCGGACGCGATCGAGCTGCGCGGCGAGGTCTACATGCCCAAATCGAGCTTCGAGGCGCTCAACC
>CAZBEP010000026.1:0-12659 GCA_964490925.1 uncultured Eggerthellaceae bacterium
TTCTTCATAGCCCCCCTCGACGTTTTCTCGACGCGTTCGCTGCTTTTCGTTGGTCACGAACTCCATCAGCTCGCTGCGAGAATGGATGCCGAGCTTGAGGTAGATGTTATGGGTATGCGTGCGTACCGTGCTCACCGAAAGAGTAAGCTTGTGGGCGATGTACTCGGCTCCGTGACCCATGCCGAGAAAGAAGAACACTTCCGCCTCGCGTGCCGTGAGCATGTGCTCAGATGCGGTTCTGTCGATCATCGTGCGGAACCAGCCTTTTCGCATCGCGGGCGCCGCCTCGTCGCTCCTGCGTCCTCGCGCCCCCTTCTCTTCGGCGGTCAGCGCATCGGTGCTCGAAGCGGTGATCAGGCTTGCGAAGGAGCCTTTTGTGAGGATTACGAACCCGCATACGAACACCAGAAGCCCGCACGCAAGGTACACCCATTGGGAGATCTCGTCCGATATCAGGGGAGACACGTACAGCCCATAAGCCCAGCCTGCCGCAGATCCCCCCATGAGCGCGGCGTAGCCCGCGCCGAACACCGTCGTCGCGGTGAAGGCCCTCTGTTGGCAGTAGTCGGCCAGCAGACACCAAAACAGCGCAACGAACAGCATATATACGACGTTGACGACAAGCTGGGCCGCCGGCTGGGCATCCGACGAGATCGAAAGAGCCGCCATTACGGCGACGATCACCGCCATGCCGATCGTGAAGTTGCGGCCGATTCCAAGGTTGATGTCCTTCGAGAACACCGCCATGCCGAGCAGCAGCACGCAGATGGGAATGCGGCACAGCGTGTAGAAGTTCTCTTCGGCAAGCGTCAGGTCAGTCGCGACGAATGAGAGCACTGACGATCTGAGCAGCGCGGATGTGATCGAGAGGGAGAGCACCAGCACGAGGAACCGGAAGAGTCGCACTCCCCGCTCGGGGGGCGACTTCACCGTGCCGGACTCGCGCGAATCAGAAGACGCCTGGTTCGACTCGTTCAGGTAAACCGACGGCCAGCACGCGATGACGGCTGCAGCGAGGGGGAGGAACGAAAAGAGCAGCATGCCGGTAAGCGTCGGGCCGCCGGAAATGGGCATAAACCCGGGCGAGGCTATGATGAAGAAATGCACGAGAACAATGACGATCTCGGAAAATGCGATATAGACGAGCGCCCGGCGAAAGCTGAGCTGCGTATAGCACCACCCGATGCGCAGCATTGTGAGCGCCGTGCCAAAGCCGGTTAGCGCCGCGCCGCACAGGAACAGGATGCCGTCCGTTTCGAGCAGCGATCCCAGGTAATAAGGGCCGACGAGGAGGATCATCAGAGAGCCTGTCGAGGCGAGGGATCCCCCGAGGAGCGCGAAGCGACGATCAGTGAATTCCCTGCCGCGCAACCGCGCACACAGACAGAGAACAAGGCAGGTCAGTGCGAAGATCGACGTCGAAACCACGAACATGAGCGAGAGGTACATGCCGGTTGGGTCCGTGTCGGAGAGCCAGGCCGAGCATCCGTAAGACAGAATGCTCCACCCCTGCCACGCCCCGAACGCGAGAAACGGGATGCCTGGCCATACTTCCGCCGATCTTCTCACGGCTGTCCGCACTGCATCGCTCACGCCGCGCATGCTCGTCTCCTTGCATGTCTGCACCGCCTGCGCTCTCCGGTATTCGGAGCGGATAAACGGATTATCGAGAAGCAGCCTGGCTGAACGGCGCGCGCCGTCATCCGTTCGCCAAACTGCTCCGCTGCTTGTCCTGCTCTATTTGAATTGTATCGCGGATCCTATTCATCGTCAGCCCTCCGGATCGGAGTTGGGCTGCCCCCTAAAACTTTGCGCCGGCCTCCCCCCTCTTCAGAGGCGCCATCTTTCGAGTTCCTCGGAAGAAAGGGGAGCGTGATCGCGTGTGCCGGGCAGGCGTTGACGCAGCTTCTGCAGCGGATGCATTCGCTCATGTCGGCCTGTCCGAGGTTCAGGTGAGGGTCGATGTGCTCCGGGCAGGCTGCGTCGCAGGAGCGGCAGGCGGCGCCCTCGGTGTCGCGCAGGCATTTCGTGCGATCGACCGTAGGGCGGAAGGTTCTGTTTGCCGAGGATACGAGCGACATCAAGGCGCCCATCGGGCAAAGCGTGCCGCACCAGCGTCGCAGCAGTACGACCTCCACGATGACGACCGCCGGAAACGCGAGAAGCCCGATGGAGACCTCGTTGAACTGAACGAGGCGCCAGAACAGGATGAAAGTCCCGAAGGTCAGGCCGACCGGACAGACCAGGCAGAACACCGGAAAGCCGAAGATCATCGCGGAAAGCAGCGCGCCGACGAGCACCCCGTGGCGCGAGTCGAGGTGCGGCTTGGGTCGCTTCGCGAGCCGTTCGCCCGCCTTCCAGCGGGCATAGGCGGTCGATGCGGCTTGCTGGCGCTCCTCGGTGTCGAGGCGCTTCTGCTTCTTGCTCGAGAAAAGATCCTTGACATGGGGGACGGGGCATACCCATGCGCAGAACGCCTTGCCGACAAGCAGCACGACGACGAGTGCGACCGCCAGCATGACGAGCACGCGCGGGACGAATACCCAGGCTCCGAACAGCGATTCGAGTGCTCCGAGCGGGCAGATCGTCGCGATAAGGTTCCATCCGAACGACGAGGGGGTTCCTGTGCCGGTGTGAAGGGCGAGCCCGACGCCGACCACTGCGAACACCGCAAGTGCCGTCAGCGCACGCAGGTGCTCGGTGCGCTTGGAACGGGATTTCGATCCCTCTTTCGCGCTGCTCTTTCCCGAAGGATCGGTGCGAGGATCCTCTGACGCAGAGCGCGCCGTTGCGCCGTCGGTTGCGTTTTCGATGCCGTCGGGTGTGCGGTCGTGCGCCATCATGTCTCCTCGTGGTAGGGCTCGACGTTGATGCCGCGTCGGTTCGATCCGGTGTAGCTCGCAAACGTCGTGGAGGGGCAGCGATACTCGCAGGCTCCGCAGCCGTTGCATAGCGCGGCATCGACCGACAGCGCGCCGCTGTCGAGAACGCTGACTGCGTCGTAGCGGCACGCGCTGATGCATTCGCGGGAGCAGCTCGCCCCGCCCGTGCGGTACAGCAGACATTCGCTCGTATCGACTGCGGCCAGCCCGATCTTGTCGACCGCCGGATCGAAGCCCGCAACCAACGCGCCGGTCGGACAGGACTCGACGCAGCGGTATCCCTCGCGTCCCTCGCAGTAGTCGCAGTAGCCGAGTCGGAAGTTCATCTTCGGCGAACGCGCCAGGACGAGCGATTCCTCGAGATGCACCACGCCGATGGCTCCCTGCGGGCAGGCGCTCCGACAGCGGTCGCAGTGGATGCAAGCGCCGGCGAACAGGCGATAGTTTTGCCCGCCGGGGGGATGGAGCAGATCGTCTCCCGCCGCGAATGCCCGCGACGCCCCGCCGAGGGCGAGCAGCACCGCGATGCCCGCGCCGCCGGTGATCAGCGTGCGCCGCGAAAGCATGCGGGGCGCGCCTGCTGCGTTCGGCGGGGCGTCGAAAAGCGAGGGGGGCGCGGCCGCCTCGACGGGTTCGGATCCGCCCGCAGCCGCCTCGCCTGTCGCGTTCGCCTCGCCGGCCGCGACAGGCACGCCCCTCGCTTCCCTCGAGTCAGGCAACCTGCTCATGGCCGCTCCCCTGAATCTCCTCGCACAGATCCTGCAGCAAGCCCTGATCGAAGAGGATCCATCCCTTCGTGAGGTCGAGCACGCCGCAGTAGAAGCGCGTTTTGAGCATTGTGCGGGCGAGTTCAGAGAACTCGTCGAACCAGGTCAGCACATGTTCCTCTAAAAAGCCCGAGGACACCTCGAGCTCCCGCAGCGCTTCGGCGCCATCCCCGTCCGCAAGCGCAGACGCTGCGCGACGGGAGAGGAGCGCGAGGAACTGGAAGAGGAACGCGAGGTGGTCGTCCGGCCAGTCGAAGCCCTCGCGGCGACGAACCGCCTCGGCTCGGTAGGCGCGGCGCACCTCCTGGTAGCTCTCCCGCATGAGAAGCCCCGACTCGCTGCGGAACACCGATTCGTAGGGCACGGCGCTTTTCCCCGCATAGGTGTGGGTTCCGCCGAAGGTGCTGGCGAAATCGATCGCGAGGAGTTCCCGCGTGCCGGAATGGCGCTTGGCGAGCACCTGTTCGATGGTGCCGACCCCCTGTGCGGACAGTTCGTTGAGCTGGGCATAGCGTGAGAAGTCGGTTTGGGCGAGCGTTTCGAGCTGTTCTTGGGAGAGCGGGTAGAAGTAAAAGCCGGCAAGCATTTCGTAGCTTGCCTCGCGCGAGCGAAGTACGTCCAGCACGGTTTTTGAGCTGCCATGCGGCTCACTGGCCGTCGCGTCGTCTCGGTCGCCCATGAAAGCCTTCCTTCCGTCAGGTGCGCCCCGAGAGGGGAGGAGTCTCCTCTCGGGGCGCGGGATCAGGGTTTCATTACAGTATCGTATGGGCTGCGGCGACGGAGAACAGGTCGAGCCATCCGGTTCCGAGCAGCCACATCACCGTGCGGAAGCATACCGCTCCCACGAGCGAGCAGACGGAGCCGGCAAGCGAGAAGGGCAGCGCGAGACCCTCCTTCGTTTTCGCCATAAAGGCGCAGGCGCAGGCGGCCACGCCTCCGATCACCACGCAGCCGAGCCACAGGAGCAGCGGGTCGGCTGCGAAGCCGACGAAGGCGCCATAGGCGATGTAGCCGATGATGGCAAGGATGGAGCAGGCGACCGCGATTAGCGAGAAGCGCCGGATCTCGTCGGGCTCCTCCGCGCGTATCGCGGCGATCGCCAGAAACACGAGCGATCCGGAGGCGAGGTTGCTCGTCAGGTACGCGATCGGCAGCAGGTAGGTGTTCCAGTTCGGCTGCGCCTCCATGCGGTAGCCGCTTCCGGTCACGAACGCGAGCAGCAGGCCCGAGACGATGCCGCACACGGCTGCGACCTTGCAGCCAAGCGAGTTCTCGGTGCGTCGGAACAGCAGGTAGAGCACCGAGAACACCACAGTCAGGCCGACAAAGACCAGCTCCAGGGAGATGGCGCTGAACGAGAACACGTTGGCGGCGGCGGCCATGATGTTGGCCTTCTGCTCGAGATGGAGCACCGAGAAGCAGCCGCCTGCCACGATAAGGATCAAGGCGGCCGCCACCGCAGGGACGCGCGTGCGCTTGGCGCTGCCCTGAAGTTCGGCAAGCCCTGTGCAGGCGAGCACTACGCCGCCGCAGCCGGCGAGAACGCTAAAGAAGGTCAGAGGCCACTGGATCTCCATTTACACCAGCTCCTTCCACGTAGCCGTCTTTGCCAGGATGTACGCTGTCGCCGGCTTGGAGTCGCCCGGATCGGGGAGGCGGTGGCAGTTCTCTTCTCCCGCTGCCGCGAGCGCCTTTGCCGCGTCGCTGTCCGGGTCGTCGATGTCCCCGTAGAAGCGCGCCCCGTTGCAGCAGTTGTGCACGCAGGCCGGGAGCTGCCCCTGGGCGGTGCGCTGGCCGCACAGCGTGCATTTCTCCACGACGCCCTCGTTTTCGTTGAATTGGCGCACGCCGTATGGGCAGGCCATGATGCAGTACTGGCAGCCGATGCACTTCGACTTGTCGATCAGCACGATGTTGGACTCCTCGTCGCGATACGAGGCGCCGGTCGGGCACACGTGCACGCACTTCGCGTTCTCGCATTGCTGGCAGTGCACGGGAATCCAGTACATCTGCACGTCGGGCCACGTGCCGTCCGGCCCGACCGTCACCACGCGATTCCAGTACTGGCCAAGGGGGAGGTTGTTCTCGTGCTTGCACGCGACGACGCAGGAGTCGCAGCCGGTGCAACGGTCGAGATCCACTACGATGCAATACCTCATCAGAACACATCCTCTGTCCGAGCCTCGCCCTGCAGGGTGGGCATGAACGGTTCGAATTCCTCCGGCTGCTCCCATACCAGGTCGGGCTTCTCGCTCTTTTCGACGCGAACCGTGAAGCCTCGATTGGTGTAGGATCCGAACACCTCGTTGAACGGTGCGGTGTTCTTGGTCAGCACGTTGATGTTGCACTCGCGCCATCCGGCGGTCTGCTGGTCCTCGGGAACGGTGTCGTCGAAGCATTCGGGGTTCCAGAAGCGCTCCATCCACACGTACTGCGGGTGGATGCCCTCGGAAAGGTAGGCGCGTCCGTGGGTGGAGCCGCGTCGGCTCGTCACCTTGACCCAGTCCATATGCTCGATGCCGAGATCGGCCGCCGTCTGCGGGTTCATCTTCACGTCGGGGGCGGGGAACAGCTCGCGCGCGAAGGGCGCGTGGCGCATCGTGCCGTGGTGGAAGTAGGGCACGCGTCCGGAGGTGATGATCAGCGGGTAGTCGTCGCGATCGGCAAGCTGCTGCTCGGCTTCGCTGTAGGGGCTTTCGCAGGGCTCGATGTAGTTGCATATGGGCGAGTAGTCCTCGCATGCCTGCTGCGGGTTCGGATAGCAGTAGGGGTAGCCGGTGCGGGCGAGCCTCACGAGGATTTGGAAATAGCACTCGATCTTGCGCGACTCGGTGCCGAATCCGGCGGGCAGGCCGTCGTCGACGATGGTCTCGTGCTGGTTGTAGCGCCAATAGTTTTCCGGGAGATAGGGCACGTACTCGTCGGTGTTGTTGACGAGGGTCTCCCAGTCGGGCGCGTAGAGGCTCTCCGCCACGCCTGCCTTCACGGCCTCCTCCGTCGAGTCGCCCATATACGGGGACCCTCCGCCTAGCTCGAGGGCGTTGGGGACGTGGCCGCCGTACATCTCGCGCACGCGATCGACCACGCGTCCTCCGGGTATGCCGTGAGACACCGTCTCGCCGATATGCGTGCATTCGTTCTGCAGCCACAGCGTGCCGAGCTGGTTCATGTTGACCATCGGCTCCTCGAGCCATTCGCGCAGCGGGAACACGAGGTCGCAGGCTTCGATCTGGAAGGAGGTCAGGTGCGGGTACTGGCCGATGACGAAGTCGATTTCCGGGAACACCTCGTACCAGGACTTCGCGTTGCCGAGCATCGCGAGCTTGTTGCCCGACATGTCGAACCACACGCGCGGCCGGTACGGCTCGCCGGTGGCGATCGCCTCGCGCACGGAAGGGATGTGCGAGTGGCACCATGCGTAGAGCCCCTTGTAGTCGCGCATGCCCAGGCGATCAACGAGGAGTTGGTTGTGGATGCGCTGGGAATCGGGCATGGCCTCGCCGAGCTGCTGGATGCGCTCGGCGTTCTGCGCGTCCGAAAGGCCGATGACCGCGCCGATGCCGTACATGTCGGAGAACATGCCGCTGAAGCCGTTGCAGTACGTTACCGGTCTCGTGGTGGGAAGATCCTGGCCGTAGGTGGTCAGCGTCGATCCCGGCTGGTTGATGTAGCCCATGATGCTGTCGAGACCCATCAAGCCGATGGGCAGCTGCGAGGCGAACTCGTTCATGTCCGAGGCCACGCCGTTGCAGATGCCGCCGTGGGAGCCGTCGTCGTCGGCATGCGTGTACAGGCGGATGGCCGCCTCGTTGAGATCGGCGGGAACGAAGGTGATCTCCTCGGTGTACTCGAGGGTCCAGGGTTCCGCCTCGTCCCTGCAGATTTGGCCGGCGGTCTTGTAATGAACGCCCTCGTAGTCTCCTTCCCAGAAGATCTCCGGATCGACGTCGGAGTCCTCCGGCAGGCTGTAGACGAAGGGCTGCACCGTGTTGGTGCGGAGGTCGAAGCAGGCGTAGACCGGGGTGTCCTCCGGCGTGGGGGACTCGTAGTCGGGCCAGATCTCGCTTGCGTACACCGGCAGCTTGTAGCGCTCGTGAGAGGGATCCTGATGCACGAGGAAGGGCATATTGGTCCAGTACTTCGTGAAGTTCTCGTTGTACAGCTCGTTCTCGAAGATGTAGCGGAACCACGAAAGCACGACCCCGCAGTCGGTCTGCGGGCGAAGCGGCAGCCATACGTCGGCCTTCGCCGCATCGGGGCTGAAGTTCGGGTCGACCACGATGGTCTTTACGCCGGCAGCACGCAGCTCGGCCATGCCGCGCCCCGATTCCGCCGTCTGGCTCACCGAGGGCTGCGCGCCCCAGAGAACCACGACTTCGGCGGCGTTGTCCACGTCCTTGAAGATCTCCTGGACGTCGTTGTCGGCGATGGACTGGCAGGTGCCGCCCCAGAGCAGCTGGCCGAGCGTCCAGCGCGGCAGGTAGCACTGCGCGCAGCCCGGCTCGAACACGGTCGGGGAGCCGAAGGCGTGGGGGATCGTCATCGCCTCAACGAACGAGTAGGAGCCGCCGCCGCCGACCGAGGCGAAAAACGAGTAGTTTCCGAACTTGTCGATGCCGTCTTTGATGCGCTGAGCGGCGAGTTCGACCGCTTCGTCCCACGAGATGACTTCCCACTTGTTTTGGCCGCGCTCTCCTGCGCGCTTGATCGGATGCAGGATGCGGCGCGGGCTGTACATGGTGTGGATCTGGTTGAGTCCCTTGAGGCACAGCGAGCCGCGGCTGACGGGCGCGCGCTCGTCGCCTTCGAGTTTGGTGACGACGCCGTTTTCGATCGTCGCGACCGCCGGGCACATCTGGATGCAGCCGTGGCAGGAGGTGACGACCGTTTCGGTCTCGGTGGCATCGTCGGCGGAGGCCGCAGCTCCTTCTTCGAGCGATCCCGTCATAGAGACGCCCGCTGCGGCTGCGGCGCCTGCTACAGCGGTCGCCTTGAGGAAACTGCGACGAGTGATGCGAGGCGTATCCATAGCACTCCTCTTCTCCCGGTGTGGTGATTCGAACGAATAAGGGGACAGGCAGCTTTGTTTGCTCGTGCCGACGGTCGGACACGCTTGGGCGAGCCGCCATCCGGCAGCCCTGAGAAAGCGCGCTCGGCCTCGGCGCCTGCCGTGCTTACGAGGACGACCCGATGAACGATAGCCCGTCCTCGGAGGTCGCCCATCCGTCGGCGCGCGTCCAGTACATGCCCCCTGCGCGTTCGAGCTTGTCGAGGAACACGCTTGCCTGAAGATTCAGGTAGCGCCCGTCGTCTTCCCAAACCGTCATGATCTCCCGGCCGTCGAGCAGCTCTGCGATGTCGGTGTAGGGGTGGGTTTGCGTCGCGCAGTACTCCATGATCTCGCGATACGTGTCCGCCCGCTCCGCTTCGTCCTCGAACAGCTGGGACAGGCGATCCTCCGGACGATGCGCGTTGTAGTAGCTCATGCCCGTTTCGGTGGTGGTGAAGGTCGCTTCTGCCGCCAGGCTCTCGAACTCGTCATCGTCGAGGCTCGCCAGGTTCTCCGCGTTGATCGTCTGGCCGTCCCCGACGCATTCAAGGCCGCCGTGGCGTACGAGCACCTGCACCATGAAGAACTGGCTTTGCAGCGCCGTCTCGAATTCGGGATACGAGGCTATCTCCTCTTCGATCTCGGCAAGCGTGCGCCCTTCCTGGCAGTACCCGAGCGTCTTGTACAGGATCTCGCGATGCAGCGACTGCCTGAGCACTGCGGCTTCGAGATCCTCCAAGACGGCGTCGTCGGTCGAAGCAGCAGCCGACCCATTCTCGTCTGAGGCCATTCCGCCCTCCTTTTCCCCTCTTTTCGGCGAAGCCCCTCGCTTCGCCTCCTGTTCGCAGGATGTCCTTCAAAACGTTGCAACGGAACCAAAAAAGCGATGAATTATTCGATCAAGCGGGGTCAATTATGACTAGGCGTTTTTGATGAGGGCGTTCATCAGCCCCGTTGCGAGATCTCACGAGCCGGCCGGCGCGGCGCTCCAGCAGCGCCGCATGGGCTTCGTCCGGTACGTCGGCGGACCCACAGGCCAAGCCCGTGGGGCAACATCCGGCTCTCCGCCGAAAGGCTGGCCCGCTTATCACGGGGTCGCGACGGATCTTCGAACCTGTGGAAGATGCGAGAGGCGGCCGGCCTCCCTCCATGAAGAACTCTCTTTCGGGCGCTGCGGATCAGTCAGGAGTTTATCTCGGCTTTGGGAGCGCGATCCTCGGGCGATGCCTGGCCGATCCGGAGTATCGTGCGGCCTCCTCCCGGGCAAGCGATAATTTTATCCGTTATGGATTACATATGGCATGAGAGACGGCGCCGCTCGATCGGTGCTTGATCGCTGCTTGGTCAGCGATCCTGGAACGGGATGCGCATCGCCGCCCGCCCGGCGCAGGCGGAGGCGGCAAGGATCGCCACCGCAACTATGATGCCCGCGCCGGTTCCGGCAAGCAAGGTCGCCGCGATGCCGGCGAGCACCGCGAGAAAGCCCGCGCCGATGCAGAGGCCGACGTTGGCCGATCGCTTGACCGGCTCGTACGCGCTTGCCCAGTCGAACCGGGGGCGTCGCGCGTCCAGCAGCGCTCCGAGGCACGAGGCGAGCGCGCTCCCGGCGAGCGGGGCGATAACGAACAGGGCGGCGTCGAGCGGGTCGTTCGCTATCCGCGTCGCCGCAATGACGCCGGCAACGACGGCGGCGGGCGCGGTGGCGAGAAGGTTCGTGGCGATCTTCGATCCCGTGATCGTTGCCGGCGGCAGCGGCGCGGTCTGCGCGATCCAGCGGGCGCTCCCCTCGAGCGAGGTCGACGCGGCAGACAGCGACGTCATCGCCATGCAGAGCGCGAGCACCCACGGCGCCGCCCCCGACATGACCACACCGATCATCGCGCCGTCCGCGCCGGGAACGTTCGCCGCCGAGGCGAGGGCGCTCGGGCCGGCGGCGGCGAGGCCGACGGCGGCGACGATCGCGAGCACGGGCCCGACGGCGGTGTTCATGAGATAGATCGGGGTGCCGACCCACAGCCGAAACTCCTTGCGGACGAGCGCCGCGAAGGGGTTTCGGGCGCCCTTCGACCGCGCTGCGGCCGTGCGCGCACGCCGCGCGCGGCCGGAGGAAAGCAGGGAGTTCATGCCGATAAGGCAGCGCGAGAGCACGGCGATCGTCGCCGCGCCCGCCGCCGCCGAGACGACCGCGAACAGAACGCCGTGCGCGGCGCTCCCCGCCATCGCCTCCGCCGCCCAAGCTGCCGGCGGCCAGACCGCTGCGACGGAAGCCTCGATCTGCGGCCCGATCGCAGAAAGCGACGAAAGGCTTTCTCCATCGAAGCTGACGGGCGCCCCGCTGCCTCCGGTCGCGACCATGACCCCTACGACGATCGCCACCGAGGCGCCCACGCCCACGATGCCGAGCGCGCGATCGGCGAAGCGGGTGCGCGAGGCCGCCCAGGCGACGCAGAAGGAAAGCGCGAGCGCCACGGCGAGGGGGATTGCCGGCGCAAGCAGCAGCACGAGCGCGGCGACCGCCGCGCCCGCAGGGCCTGCTCCGCTCGTGATCAGGTACGACGCTGTAAGCGGCACGCCCAAGACGACAGAGAACGCAAGGCCCATGCCGTAGAGCGGCGCGATGCGCGAAACAACCACCGCCCCGAGCGGCGCGGGCATCGAGACGACGAGGTCGAAATCCTTGAACCCGAACAAAAGCCCGTTTGCCTTGGCGAAGGCGGAAAACGCGCAACCGGCGCCTGACGCCGCCACCGCAAGGCACGGCAGCGCGTCCGCGGCGCCCAGCGCGACGAACGCTTGCCCGAGCGTCCACGCATAGGCTGCGGCGAGCGCACCGAGCGCGGTGATTCCCACAGCCGCGAGCGCGAGCTTCGCCTTCGCGCGTGGGTCGCGCTCGTTGAGCAGCCGGCCGACGCCGAAGGCTCCGAGCATCTGCACCCGCAAAAGGGGCGCGAGGCTAGCCATGGCGCGCCTCTTTCGCAAGTTCGAGAAACACCTGTTCGAGGCTCTCGTCGCCCCGCACCTCGTCGACCGTGCCGATGCGCACGATGGTTCCGTGTCGGATGATCGCGATCTCGTCGCAGAGCTTTTCCACGGTGTCGAGCACGTGGCTCGAGAAGAAGATCGCCCCGCCGCGCCCGGTGAGCTCGCGCATCATGCCGCGCAGCTCGAACGACGCCTCGGGGTCGAGCCCCACGAACGGCTCGTCGAGCACGAGCAGCTTCGGCTCGTGGAGGAACGCCCCGATCAGCACGAGCTTCTGCCGCATGCCGTGGGAATACGCCGATGCCATCTCGCCGAGCCGGTCTGCAAGGCCGAGCCTCCCGGCGTAGTCGGCTATCCGCCGCGTGCGGTTTTCGGCGCTCACGCCGAAAAGGTCCGCCACGTAGTCGAGGTACTGCATGCCGGTGAGGAAACCGTAGACGTCGGGGCTGTCCGGCACGTAGGCGGTGACGCGCTTGCAGGCCAACGGGTCGGTGCGGACCGACTGCCCGCAGATGCGTATGTCGCCCTCGTCGAAAGAGAGCGCGCCGACGATCGACCGGATGAGCGTCGTCTTGCCTGCTCCGTTGTGGCCGACGAAACCGAAGATGCGCCCCGGCGGCACCGCAAGCGACACGCCGCTCACGACCGTCGTGTCGCGATAGCGCTTCGAATAGCCGTCGACCTCGAGGACGGGTGCGGGGGACGTTGCGGCGGATGCCGCGCGCGGGGCGCTTTGCGCTGGCGTCGCCGCCGAGGCACGCGTGGCGGCGCGTGCGACGACATACTCCCGCTTCCTGCTCATGGCAATCCCTTCGATCGTTTTCCTGCACGCTTCGAATGAGGGAATTCTACCACAGTTCTATCACATTTGTACTAGTATATATAGAACAAACAAATGATGCGAGGAACAATCACGCGGAGAGTCGCGCAGGCCGGGCATGGGTATCCCTGGCTTTCCGCGTTGTCCGCTGCTGGGCG